>NZ_QTQA01000016.1:0-188928 GCF_003853825.1 Burkholderia sp. Bp9012
GCAGCCGCTTCGCCGCGCTGTCGCGCTTCCTGCCGTCGGGCCGCGGCATCGCGATCGGCGTGCCGTTCGTGTGGCTCACGATCTTCTTCGCGCTGCCGTTCGTGCTGGTGTTCAAGATCAGCTTCGCCGACCAGGTGATGGGGATCCCGCCGTACACGTCGCTCGTCGAGATCAAGGACGGCGTCGTGCACTTCGCGCTGCAGCTGTCGCACTACGCGTTCCTGCTGCAGGACGACCTGTACATCGCGACCTACCTCAGCTCGCTGAAGATGGCCGCCGTGTCGACGCTGCTGTGCCTGCTGATCGGTTACCCGATGGCGTACTACATCGCGCGCTCGGAACCGGCCCGGCGCAACGTGCTGATGATGGCCGTGATGCTGCCGTTCTGGACGTCGTTCCTGATTCGCGTGTACGCATGGATCGGCATCCTGAAGGATGACGGCCTCCTGAACCACACGCTGATCGCACTGGGCATCATCCACACGCCGCTGCGCCTCTATCACAGCGACGCGGGCGTCTACATCGGGATGGTCTATTCGTACCTGCCGTTCATGGTGATGCCGCTGTATGCGCACCTCGTGAAGATGGATCTGACGCTGCTCGAGGCCGCGTACGACCTTGGCGCCAGACCGTGGGTCGCGTTCACGCGCATCACGCTGCCGCTGTCGAAGAACGGGATCATCGCCGGCAGCCTGCTGGTGTTCATTCCGGCGGTCGGCGAGTACGTGATTCCGGAGCTGCTCGGCGGCGCCGACACGCTGATGATCGGCCGCGTGATGTGGGACGAGTTCTTCAACAACATGGACTGGCCGATGGCGTCCGCGGTGACGGTCGCGATGGTGCTGCTGTTGCTGGTGCCGATGGCGCTGTTCCAGTACTACCAGGTCAAGGAACTGGAGGAAGCGAAATGATCAAGCCGAGCAAACCGCTGTCGACAGGCGTCCTCGCCTTCGGCTTTCTGTTCCTGTACATCCCGATCATCAGCCTGGTCGTGTACTCGTTCAACGAGTCGAAGCTGGTGACGGTGTGGTCGGGCTTCTCGCTGAAGTGGTACGCGGCGCTGTGGCAGGACGACGAGCTGCTCACGGCCGCGTGGCTGTCGCTGAAGATCGGCCTGCTGACGGCCACCGCGTCGGTCGTGATCGGCACGTGGGCGGGCTTCGTGCTCGCGCGCTTCGGCCGCTTCAAGGGCTTCACGCTGTACACGGGGATGATCAACGCGCCGCTCGTGATTCCCGAGGTGATCCAGGGCATCTCGCTGCTGCTGCTTTTCGTGGCGCTGGAGCAGATGTTCGGCTGGCCGAAGGGTCGCGGGATGGTGACGATCTGGATCGGCCACGTGATGCTCTGCGTGTCGTACGTGGCGATCATCGTGCAGTCGCGCGTGAAGGAGATGAACAAGTCGCTGGAGGAAGCGGCGCTCGATCTGGGCGCGACGCCGCTGAAGGTGTTCTTCGTGGTGACGCTGCCGCTGATCTCGCAGGCGCTGCTGTCGGGCTGGCTGCTGTCGTTCACGCTGTCGATCGACGATCTGGTGCTGTCGGCGTTCCTGTCCGGGCCCGGCTCGACGACGCTGCCGCTGGTGGTGTTCTCGCGTGTGCGTCTTGGCCTGAACCCTGAAATGAATGCACTCGCGACGCTGTTCATCACCGCTGTGACGATCGGCGTGATCGTCGTGAACCAGATGATGATCGCGCGCGAGCGACGCCGCGTGGCCGACATGAAGGCGGCGTTCGCGGCGGCCTGACTTCCCTCTTCCCGTTCCATCGATAACAAGACCCGTGCGCCGCGTGATGCGGCGCGCAAACCGATCACACATTGACAGGCCCACGACAAGGAGAATCCGCAATGAAGAAGAAACTGATCTGCCTGCTGGTGGCCGGCGCGTTGCCGGGCATCGCGCTGGCCGACTCGACCTCCGCCGAAATCAAGGCACTGCAGGCGCAGGTCGCCGCGCTGCAGAAGCAGATGAAGGCCATGCAGGCGCAGCTCGCCGCGAAACCGGGCGGCGCGCCGGTCGCGCAGGCCGGCGCGACGGCCTCGGCCAAGCCGGCGATGGTGGCCGCCGATCCGTCCTCGCCGGACTACGGCCGTGCCCAGGCCACGCTGACCAACGACGAAGTCAGCGAAATGAAGCAGCAGATCGCGAACCAGCAGCTGAAGGTCGACTCGCTGACGGACGCGGCCAACACCGGGCCGCTCGCGGGCCTGTCGGTCACGGGCTACATCGACCCGACCTACATCTACAACCGCGCGGCCGGCACGTCGTCGTTCCTGTTCGCGAACCACGAGAACGCGTACAACTACTTCAACAGCACGTTCGGCGATCTCTACCTCGACATCAAGAAGACCTTCGGCGTCGGCCCGATGGCGCCGTCGGCGGAGATCACGCTGATGCCGAACCGCGGCAACGGCATCACGCTGCTGCAGAATTCGCGCGGCTCGATCACCGACAACCTGCTGAACACGGCGGTCGTCAACGTGCCGATCACCGCGTCGACGACGCTCGTCGCCGGTTTGATCCCGAGCTTCGGCGGCTACGAGGTGCAGCAGTCGAACCAGATGCTCACGCTCACGCACAACCTGCTGTACGATTTCTCGGATCCGGGCAGCTACGTCGGCGTCGGTGCGAACTACACGAAGGGCAACTGGGCGTGGAAGTTCTTCCTCGGCAACGAGCAGTACCGCACGTACGGCTCGGTCACGCAGACGGGCACCAATGCGCTCGGCGACCCGATCAGCACGAGCAACAAGGTGCCGACCTTCACCGCGCGCGCGGACTACACGTGGTCGAGCGCACTCGATATCGGCGGGTCGTTCAACATCGGGCGGCAGACGCTGGCGAGCGCGATCGACGACCAGGGCGTCGTCCACTACGGCCCGGGCGGCGCGGCACCGAGCGCCTATGGTTCGTTCTTCTTCGGCGAACTCGATGCGACCTACACGCTTGCCGATATTCAGTACAACGCCGAAGTCGACTACGGCCGGCAGCAGCATGCGGCGTTCAACGGCGGGCTCGCGCAGTGGTACGGTCTGTCGCTGCTCGCGCACCGCAAGTTCAACGCGCCGGTGGTCGGTCGCATGGGCGTGACGCTGCGCTACGACCTGCTCGCCAACACGAAGAACGGCGGCGGCGGTGGCGGCATCGCGCTGAACGGCAACGGGATGGATCCGAACAACGGCTTCGGCGTCGACGCGGACTGCCTCGCGATGTCGAAGGCCGGCGGCGGCCTGGGCTTCGAGTGCAAGGGCGCGGTGCGCCAGGACGTCGCGCTCGATCTGCTGTTCTATCCGACCCAGCAGATCACCGTGAAGGTCGAATACCGGCACGACTGGGCGAACAACAAGGTGTTCCTGCGCAACGACGGCTCGTACGGCAAGTCCAACGACCTGCTCGCGACGCAGTTCATCTATTCGTTCTGATGCTGGCCGCGCGGGACGCCGTGCCGCGTGCATGGCGTCCCGCATCGTTTCACCCGGCCGGATCGCGGTGCGTCGCGCACCGGCGCCGGCCGTCCTCGAGGGAGTCGGTTTGATGACGCAGTCTTTCACCCGCCGCGCCGACGCGCTCGCGCGCGACTCGTACTACGAAGCGACCGCCGCGCGACCCGCGGCCGACGATCCCGTGCTGGAAGACGCGATCGACGTCGACGTGTGCGTGATCGGCGCGGGCTTCGCGGGCCTGTCGACGGCGCTCGACTGCCGCGCGCGCGGGCTGTCGGTCGCCGTGATCGATGCGCACCGGCCCGGCTGGGGCGCGTCGGGCCGCAACGGCGGCCAGGCAATCACGGGCTTCGCGAAAGACGAGGTGATCGAGCGGCAGCTCGGCGCCGCCGGCGCGCGTGCCGCGTGGTCGCTGTCGCTCGACGGCGTCGCGCTGATCGCCGAGCGCATCGCGCGCCACGGCATCGACTGCGACTTCACGCGCGGCTACCTCACGGTCGCGACGAAGCCGCGCCGCATCGACGACCTGCGCGCATGGATGGATGCCGCGACGTCGCGCTGGGGCCATCCGTCGCTGTCGTGGCTCGACACCGGCGCGATTCGCGCGCGCATCGCGTCGTCACGTTATCTGGCCGGCGTCTACGATCCGCTGTCGGGTCACCTGCATCCGCTCAAATATTGCCTGGGCCTCGCCGATGCCGCGCGCCGCGAAGGCGTCGCGCTCCATGCGCACACGCCCGCGCTCGACGTCGTTCGCGGCGCGCGGCCGGTCGTGCGCACACCGTCGGGCGAAGTGCGCTGCCGCTTCGTCGTGTCGTGCTGCAACGCAGGCCCCGGCGGCATCCTGCCGGCCGCCACCGCCGCGCGCATCGCGCCGATCGCGTCGTACATCATCGCGACCGAACCGCTCGGCCGCGCGCGCGCCGACGCGCTGATCGCGCAGCGCGAAGCCGTGTGCGACAACAACTTCTTCCTCGACTACTTCCGGCTGTCGGCCGACCATCGAATGCTGTTCGGCGGCCGCGCGAACTCCGCGGGCGCGTCGCCCGACACGCTCGCGGAAACGATCCGGCAGCGCATGGTCGGCGTGTTCCCGCAGCTCGCCGACGTGCGCGTCGACCACGCGTGGGGCGGCTTCGTCGACGTCACGCGCAACCGCGCGCCGGACTTCGGCGCGCTCGATCCGAACTTCTTCTACGTCCAGGGCTTCAGCGGGCACGGCGTCGCGCTGACCGGAGTCGCCGGACGCGCGATCGCCGGCGCGATCGCGGGCGACACGCGCGCGTTCGACCTGTTCGCGCAGCTGCGCCACCGGCGCTTTCCCGGCGGCGACGCGTGGCGGCAACCCGCGCTCGAACTCGGGATGCTGTACCACCGCGTGCGCGAGCTGTTCTGAGCCCATTTCATTCGCTTTCCCGATCATGCAGACATTCGCCAACCAGCCGCACGTCGCGTCGTACTACGCGGCGACCGCCAACGATACGACCCGCCATGCGCCGCTCGCCGGCACGACCGACGCCGACGTGTGCGTGATCGGCGCAGGCCTCACCGGTTTGTCCGCCGCGCTCAACCTCGCCGAGCGCGGCCACTCGGTGACCGTGCTCGAAGCGTCGCGGGTCGGATGGGCGGCGAGCGGGCGCAACGGCGGCCAGCTGATCGGCGGCTTTGCATGCGACATCGACACGTTCGGCAACTTCATGCCGGAAGGCGACGTGAAGCGGATCTGGGACATGGGGCTCGAAACGCTGTCGCTCGTGAAGTCCCGCATCGCGCGGCACGACATCGACTGCGCGCTCGTACCGGGCTACCTGACCGCCGCGAACACCGAGCGCGACGCGGATGCGCTGAAGCGCTGGCGCGACGAGGCCGCGAAGCGCTTCGGCTACGACCGCTTCCATTTCGTGGAGGCAGACGAGCTCGGCGACTACGTGCAGTCGGCGCGCTATCGCGGCGGCCTGTACGACCCCGACAGCGGCCACCTGCATCCGCTGAACTACACGCTCGGGCTCGCGCGTGCGGCCACCGACGCCGGCGTGCGGATCCACGAGGACAGCTGCGTGACGCGCGTGCGCGACGTGTCGGGCGGCCACGTCGTCGAAACCGCCCAGGGGCAGGTGCGCGCGCGCTTCGTCGTGCTCGCGTGCAACACGTACGTGGGTACGCTCGCGCCCGCGCTGTCGAAGAAGATCATGCCGGTCGGCACCTACGTGATCGCCACCGAGCCGCTCGGCGAAGCGCGCGCCGCCGCGCTGATGCCCGCGCGCGCGGCGATCTGCGACAGCCGCTTCGTGCTCGACTATTTCCGGCCGGCGCCCGACACGCGGCTCGTGTGGGGCGGCAAGGTCAGCTATTCGACGCGGCAACCGCGCGATCTCGCGGCGGCAATGCGCGCGGACATGCTGAAGACGTTCCCGCAGCTCGCGGACGTCAAGGTCGACTACGCATGGGGCGGCTTCGTCGACATCACGATGAACCGCGCGCCGCACTTCGGGCGCGTCGCGCCGACGATGTACTTCGCGCAGGGCTTCTCGGGGCACGGCGTGAACACGACGGCGCTTGCCGGCAAGCTGATCGCCGAGGCGATCGACGGCCAGGCGAGCCGCTTCGACCTGTTCGGCAAGATCCGGCATCGCGACTTCCCCGGCGGCGCGACGCTGCGCACGCCGGCGCTGGTGCTCGCCATGAGCTGGTACCGGCTGCTCGACGCGTTCGGCATGCATTGAGCGGGCCGCATCGGAGCGACGCGAGCCGTAAGCGCGTCGCGCACCGCGCGTCTCACGCCACACACCGATGCAAAATGAAAAACGGCCGCGCAACAAGCGCGGCCGTGCAATCGATTCGCATGACATCGGTCCGTCGGGCACATACCGTGCCCACGCACCGAGCACGACATGCACCGATCAGTCCGTCCCGTACTTCGGCGAATGCGGACCGTACAGCAGCCCGTTGGGCGGACCGGCCGACAGCAGCCGCGTGCTGGTGAACGCGGCGACGTCATGGCTCTGGTCGATCAGCGTGTTCGCGATCTGCTTGACCGCTGCCGTCACCAGCATGCCGATCAGGCTGCCGCCGCCGTTGTTGCCGCCCTCGTCGCTGCTCGCGCTCGCCCGGCCCTGCCACAGCACGTCGCCGGTACGCAGGTCGACGAGCTTCGCCGAGGCCGACACGACCGTTGCGCTCGCAAGGATCCGGTAGACGGTGCCGTACTGCGACACCTTCGAATACAGCGCGGCATCCGCACCGAAAATCTCGCGCAGTTTCGCGGGCGACGTCTGCTGGATCTCGGCCGCGTTGGTCAGGCCGTTCTGCTTGAACGTCTCGTCCATCACGGCAACCGGCACCACGTAGTAGCCGGATTCGGCCAGCGGCAGCGTCATCTGCGACAGCATCCCGTAGGTTGCCGCCACGTCGGACGTCTCGTTGAGGGGCGGCAGGACGAGGATCGAGCGCGGCTGGCTCTTCTTGAACGCCGTGTAGTCGGGTCGTTTCACCGGCTGCGCGCACGCGCTCAACAGCGCGACGATCGACAGCACGGACATCAGCTTGAATGAGAGTGTCTTGAACATGGCGGGCGCGTTACGGTTTGGCGGTGGTCGGGGCAATATCCTTCTGGCCGGCGATCGCCTGGGCGGCTGGCTTCTGATCCGCGGTCTTCGACACGCCGGTCTTTTTCTTCATCAGGAAATCCATGAAGGTCGACGATTCCGGGAACGACTGCTTCTCGGCCTGCAGTTCCTGCTCGGCCTGCTGCTCGTTGCCGACGCTCGCGTACAGCATCCCCAGATGCGCATGGAAGCCCGGCGGCGGCATGTTGCCCTTCGCGCGAATCTCCTGCAGCGCCTTTTCGAGCGCGTCGATCTGCTCCTGCGGCGACTTCTGCCCCTTGAAGTACTCGTACACCTGCGGCTGATAGCCGGTCCACTGATAAAGCGGCGGCGTGGAGCTCGCGCAGCCGGCGAGCAGCAAGGCGGCGGCCGTTGCCGGCAGCCAGTTACCCCGTTTCATGGTCTGTTCTCTTTTGATGTCGTTGTCAATCGGTCCAGCGCGGCGCCGGCCCCGGCGCCGCGCTGCTACATGGGCTGCGACGCTTACTGCGGTACCTTCAGCGTGCCGGCGTCGACCTGGTCGACGAGATGATTCACGGCTTCCTGGATCGCGAGGTCCAGCACCTTGCCGTTGAGCGTCGAGTCGTAACCGGCCGTGCCGCCGAAGCCGATCACTTCCCGGTTCGACAGGCTGAACTCGCCCGCACCCTGGCTCGACGCGACGACTTCCGACGTCGTCGTGTCGACGATGTTCAGGTTGACCTTCGCATACGCGACCTGCGTCTTGCCGCGGCCGAGAATGCCGAACAGCTGGTGATCGCCGACGTCCTTGCGGCCGAACTCGGTCACGTCGCCGGTCACGACGTAGTTCGCGCCCTTCACGGCCTGTGCCTTCTTCATGAAGCCGGCTTCCTGCTTGATCTCGTCGAGGTTCTCGCGATCGAGCACGTTGAAGCGGCGGCTCTGCTGCAGGCGCGTGACGAGGATCGTCTTCGCCTGTCCGCCGAGGCGGTCGATGCCGTCCGAGAAGATGCCGCGCATGTAGCTCGAGCGATTGTCGAACTTGCCGACCGCGATCGCGACGGGCTTGCCCGCATACGGCTTCTGCGCGCTGCTCACTGCCGGCACGTCGAGCGTGCGCGACGATTCGGTCGCGCAGCCGGACAGCGCCGCGACGAGCGCCGCCGCCACGAGAACGGTGCGTCGTGTCTGAATGTTCACTGCTGGTCTCCTTGCGTGAAAAGATTGCCCGGAACGGGCGCGCCGGCGCGTTGACGAGCCGGCGGTCGATGCGGTGATTGAAACGGTTGGGGCACGCATTGGCGCGCGCGACTTCATCGCCCGGACGGCGACGGAGATGGCGGCATGCGAAGGGAAAGTGCGCGCAACGGACGTGCTGCGGCAAGACGCGAACGCGCGGCGCATGGATCGACCACCCCGCTTGCGCCGGCTACCCCTTGATTTTGTTTACTGCGCTGTTGATCGCGCATGATCGGCCCCGAATATGATTTTGGCCGATGATACCAAGCCTGATTATCGAGACGGGGATTCTTTGGAAGAATTGACGTTCTTTACGAATCATCGCGGAGATCCGTGGTGCGTCACACGCCAGCCGGGCGCGCGGAACACGCGCGCCGGCCGGCGAGCCGGCGCACCGGTTGCGGTCAGTCGGCCACTTTCTGGCGCATCGTCACGAATTCCTCCGCTGCGGTCGGGTGAATGCCGATCGTGTCGTCGAACTGCGCCTTCGTCGCGCCCGCGCGGATCGCGATCGCGATGCCCTGGATGATCTCGCCCGCGTCGCGGCCGACCATGTGCGCGCCGATCACGCGCTGGCTGTCGCGCGCGACCACGAGCTTCATCAGCGTGCGCTCGTCGCGGCCCGACAGCGTGTGGCGCAGCGCCTTGAACGACGCGCGGTAGATGTCGACCTCGCCGTGCAGGCGACGCGCATCGGCCTCGGTCAGGCCGACCGTCGCGACCTCGGGCTGGCTGAACACGGCCGACGGCACATAATCGTGATCGGCCGCGACACGCGCGCCGCCGAACAATGTCCGCGCGAGCAGTCCGCCGTCGCGTGTCGCCACCGGGGTGAGCTGCGGCCGCGACGTGACGTCGCCGATCGCATGGATCGAGGGCACCGACGTCGCCGAATACGCATCGACGGCGATCGCACCACGCGCGTCGAGCACGACGCCCGCCCGTTCGAGCCCCAGCCCTTCGACGTTCGGCACGCGGCCGGTCGCGTAGAGCACCGCGTCGTACGGCCCGTGCTGCGCGTCGCCGACACGCACGGAGAGCGTGCCGTCGTCCGCGCGCGCGATCGATTCGACCACCGCGCGCGCATGGATCGCGACGCCCTGCCTGGTCATCTCGTCGGTCAGGAATTGACGCACGTCGTCGTCGAAGCCGCGCAGGATCTTCTCGCCGCGATAGAAGAGATCGACATGGCTGCCGACGCCGTTGAAGATGCCCGCGAACTCGACCGCGATATAGCCGCCGCCGACCACCGCGATGCGTGCGGGCAGCGTCGCGAGCGACAGCGCCTCGCGCGACGTGATCGCATGCTCGATGCCGGGCCGCGACGGCAGCGACGGGCGCGAACCGGTCGCGATCGCGATGTGGCGCGCACGGATCGTGCGTTCGCCGATGGCGACGGTATGCGCATCGACGAGCGTCGCGCGCCCCGCGTGCATCGCGACGCCGGATTGCCGCAGCAGGTTGATGTAGATGTCGCTGAGCCGGTTGATCTCGCGATCCTTCGCGGCGATCAGCGCGGGCCAGTCGAGCGTGCCGGCACCGAAGGTCCAGCCGAAGCCCTTCGCGTCCTCGAGCTCGTGCGGATAGTGCGATGCGTACACGAGCAGCTTCTTCGGAATGCAGCCGCGCAGCACGCAGGTACCGCCGATCTGCTCTTCTTCCGCTATGCCGACGCGCGCGCCGTATGACGCCGACATCCGGGCGAGCCTCACGCCGCCGGAGCCGGCCCCGATGACGAACAGGTCGTAGTCGAAATCCATCGCAAGCCCTCATCTCGATTCGGATGACGGCACGATAACAAGAATCGGGAATTCGTGTGGACCGTGGCGCCGCAGGACGCGCGCGCCATAAAAAACGGCGAGAGACGTTGCCTCTCGCCGGTCAAACCAGCTGCCGGGTTTGCCATGCGTCACCGATCGACCACATGCCCGGCCTGCCGGCCGCGCGGCACCGGTCCGTCCGGGCGCGCGAGGGGCGCACCCGCGGCGGGACCGGCCGCCATGCTCAGGCCTGCGACGTGTCGCTGCCGTCCGTCGCCTGCGTATCGTCTGCCTGCTGGGGCTGCTCTTCCTTCTTCTCGAGCATGCCTTCGATCGCCTCGGCGCCCTTGAAGCCGGCAACAGCTGCCGCCGCCTTGGTCAGCAAACCCGCATCCGGATCGACCTTCTCGGCCGCCTCGACGGCTGCCACTGCGCCAGCGATTTCACCCACGGTGTTCAGGATACCCATCGTCATCCCCTTTCAAGAAAATCGTGAGCGCATCGTCCCACGAAAAAAACCGGCAGACCGTGTTTGTCATCACCGGATACACAAGTTACGCACGAGGCCGGCCGCACGCGAAACGTACGCCGGAACGACGCCCGCGCGTGCGTTGCGGCACGCGGCGGACCCTGCACGCAGCGTAGCGGAATCGCTTCGTGCGCACTGTCAAAGTATGTTCTGGAATGCCGACGGAATCCTTACGGGCTGGCAGTTCCCGATGGAGCGGTCGCTGAATGGTCGGCCACGCGCATGAAGGTCGCGTGACGAAAAAAAAGAGGCTCCCGCGGGAGCCTCTTCGATGCGCGCCGAGCCTGGGCCGGCGCATGCATGCCGACTTTCGTCAGAAGATATTGCGCAGGCCGATCGCGATGCCGGTCTGGTTGCTGCGACCCGGCAGTTCGACGTTCGCCGCGCCGTTCGTCTTGTTGAAGTCGACGGTGCCGTAGACTTCCGTGCGCTTGCTGAGCGCGTATTCGGCGATGCCGACGATCGCGTAGCGGTTGCCGCTCGCGAGCGTGCCGTTCGCGGTCATCGCGTTGCGCATGTGGTCGTAGTAGAACGCGCCCGTCAGCGTCAGCGGCGTGCTGACCTGCCAGCTCACGCCCGCGAACGGACCGTCGTCGATCCGGCCCGTGCCCTTCGCGACCGGAATCGACTGCTGCGCGAGCAGGCTGTCGACGAAACCGGTGTCGTCCTTCGAGCGCAGGTAGCCGGCATAGACCTTCGCCTTGCTGAACGCGTACACGACGTTCGCGTGGTAGATCGTCTGCTTGCGTGCGGAGTTGTCGCTGTTCTGCTGCGCGCCGGCCGCGATGCTGAGCGGGCCCATCACGTAAGACAGCGAGACGCCCCACGCATTGCCCTTGCCGAGCGAGCCCGGGATCTGGCCCGAGAAGCCGCCCGCGCCGGTCGATTCGTAGTTCGTGCCCGTCGAATACATCGCCTTCGCGGTCAGGCCCGCGAAAGTGCCCGAGTACTTGATCTGGTTGTCCGCATACAGGCCGCCGCCGAGTGCGACCGGCAGCCAGGCATTTTCGAAGTAGTTGCCGACCGTCAGCGGATCGTAGGTGTCCGACAGCAGGTCGAAGAGCGGCGTCTTCTGGCGGCCGAGCGTCACCGTGCCGTACGGGCTATCCAGGCCGACGTATGCCGCACGGTTGAACAGGCGGCCGCTGTCGGAGAATGCGCCGTTCTGCAGGTTCACGCCGCTTTCGAGCTTGAACACGGCCTTCAGGCCGCTGCCGAGGTCTTCCGTGCCGTAGATGCCGAAGCGGCTGTTGGTGATCGCGCCGTTGGTCATCGACAGCAGGCCGTCGTTCTTGGCGTTTGCGTTGGTCAGGTAGCGGACGCTGACGTCGGCGACGCCCCAGAGCGTGACCGAGCTTTGTGCGGCCGCGTACTGGCTGGCGAATGCGAGCGCGGCGCCCCCTGCGATGACTGCGAGTCGGGTGGTCTGCTTCATGAGCTTTCCTATTTGTAGGTGTCTCCGTTCATTGCCGGCCGCGTGCGCAGCCGGGTGGCGATCGCGCACGTTCATGGCGCGCGCGATGTGGGCTGAATCATATGACGACTGCAAT
The DNA here is from genome assembly GCF_003853825.1 of Burkholderia sp. Bp9012. NCBI lineage: Bacteria > Pseudomonadati > Pseudomonadota > Betaproteobacteria > Burkholderiales > Burkholderiaceae > Burkholderia > Burkholderia sp. Bp9012. The sequence continues at coordinate 12,089 of NZ_QTQA01000016.1, forward strand.
CTCTGAAAGAAATTGAAACGCGCGGTAATCGCGCGACTGTCGCCCGGGAACAACGTTTCCCGTACCGGGCTTGCCTCGCGCGCCGTCAGGCCGTTTGCGCCACCCCGTCGCCGTCGCGACCATCGTCGCCGCCGTTCCCCGCGCGACGCCACGCGCGCCGCACGATCTCCGCGAACGCGCCCGCAAGCAGCAGCACGGCGCCCCACAGCGCGACGTCCGGCGCGAGCCGCGTCGCGAGGCCGCCGACCACCGCGCCGGCCAGGAAGCAGAAGCTGATCGTCGCGAGCAGCGCCGAGTCGTGCAGCGCACCCGCGTCGTAGCGCGGGATCAACCCGACGAACAGCTTCTGCGCGGCACGCCGCAGGTTGCCGGTCGTCATCACCGACGTGTACGACAGTTCCTCGAGATGGGTGAACGACAGCGTCTGCAGCGTCGCGACGAACGAGATGCCCGGAACCAGCCACGCGCTCGACGCGCCGACGAGGCCACTCGCGGCGACGCCGAGAAACGCGATCTCGACGATCAGGCTCGCGAACGCGGTGTGCCGCATCCAGCCGCGCTGCGCGGCGAGACCGAGCAGGTGCGCGACGAACACTGCGATCACGAAGCCGACGAGCGGCGGCACGTGATGCAGCGCGGCGGCCCATTCGCCGGCCGACAGGTTGATGCCGAGCAGCGCGACGTTGCCGGTCATCGTGTTCGCGAACACGTGGCCGTGGCCGACGTACGTGTACGCGTCGAGGTAGCCGCCGGACAGCGTCAGCAACGCGGCGACAGTGAGATTGCGGCTGGCGCCGTCCAGATCCATCGATCCTCCCGTGAATATTCGCGCCAGTATGCTGCACGGGAGATGGCTTGTCCTTGGCTCACTGCCCGATGCCCGTGAGCCCGATCAACGCGCCGGCCGCGAGCAGCCACAGCGGATGGAGGCGCGTGCGCCACGCGAGCACCGCGCATGCGGCGGAGATGCCCCACTGGATCGCGGTGCGGTTCGACGCTTCCGAGATCAGCACCGCGCTGGCCGCGACGAGCCCGACCGTGACCGGCATCAGCCCCTGCTGCACGTAGCGGCGCCACGGCCGGTCGCGAAAGCGCTCCCACGCGTGCAGCGCCAGCACCGTGACGAGCGACGACGGCCCGAACTTCGCGATCGACGCGACCAGCAGCCCGGCCCAGCCGGCCACATGCCAGCCGACCAGCGACACGATCATCATGTTCGGCCCCGGCGCGGCCTGCGCGAGCGCGAACAGCGCGGTGAACTCGTGCGCGCTCATCCAGTGGTGCACGTCGACGACCTGCCGCTGCATCTCCGGCAGGATCGTGTTGCCGCCGCCAAATGCGAGCAGCGAAAGCTGGCTGAAGATCGTCGCGATCGCGACCAGCGTGTCGTTCATGACTGGCCTCCGTCGCGCGCGGCCGCGTGCTGCGGTGCCGGCGTATCGCGGCGGCGCGACGCGAGCCAGATGCTCGCGGGCGTCAGCACCAGCATCGTGGTCAGGAGCGGCATGCGCAGCACCGCGATCGCGACGAACGCGAGCGCCGCGATGCCGGCCGCGGTGCGCGGCGCCTGCCGCAGCTGTTTCGCGACCTTCACGGCCATCGCGACGAGCAGGCCCGCGGCCGCGGCAGCGAGCCCGCCGAACAGGTGCTGCACACGCGGATCGCCCTGCGTCTTCGCATACAGCACGCCGAGCGCGACGACCACGAGCGTCGGGCCCGCGATCAACCCGAGAATGCCGGCGAACGCGCCCGCGACGCCGCGAAAGCGCATGCCGACGGCGACCGACAGGTTGATCACGTTGCCGCCCGGCAGGAACTGGCACAGCCCGAGCAGATCGGTGAATTCGTCGGCGGTGAGCCATTTGCGCTCGTCGACGATCGTACGCCGTGCGAACGGCAGCGCGCCGCCGAACGACATCAGGCCAAGCGACAGGAAACCGGTGAACAGCTCGGCGAGGCTGATCCGGCGCGGGGACGCGGCGGGCGGCGGAGAAACGGATTGCATGGGGGTCCTCATCAAACGGTGCCTCGAGGTTACCGCCGTTCCGCACCCCGGCAAAACGATTTTATCGGCGCGCCTTTGTGACCTAGAATCACAAGCATGGCACGCGATCTCCCTTCCTTTTCCGCGCTTCGGGCCTTTGAAGCAGCGGCACGACACGAAAGCTTCAGCGCCGCCGGCGACGAGCTGCATGTGACTCACGGTGCCATCAGTCGGCAAATCGCCGGGTTCGAGGCGTGGCTCGGCAAGCCGGTGTTCCACCGCTATGGCAAGCGCGTGAAGCTCACCGACGAAGGCCGCCGCTATCTGGATACCGTCCGTGCCGCGTTCGACAGCATCGCGCTCGCCACCGAGCAGCTGCGCAACACCGGTGCCGCGCGCGTGCTGCGCATCAATGCGCTGCCGACCTTCGCGATGAAATGGCTGCTGCCGCGCCTGTCGCGGTTCCAGCGCGACGTGCCGAACGTCGAGCTGAAGCTGTCCACGTCGAACGCGCCGCTCGACACGCTCGACGGTTTCGACGTCGCGATCCGCCGCGGCCCCGGCCACTGGCCGAACTGCACGAGCGGCCACTTCCTCGACGAAAGCGTGATTCCGGTCTGCAGCCCCGCGCTGCTCAAGCGCGCGCCAATCGCCCGGGCGGACGACCTCGCGCGGCACGTGCTGCTGCATTCGGATACGCGGCCGGAAGGCTGGCGCGACTGGTTCGCGGCGGCCGGCGTGACGATGAAGGGGCGCAAGCGGCAGTCGTTCGATCACTTCTACCTGGCGCTGCAGGCGGCCGTCGACGGGCTGGGCGTCGCGCTCGGCCCGCTGCCGCTGATCGACGACGAGCTCGCGAGCGGCCGCCTCGTGATGCCGCTGCCCGGGCCGCGCATCGCGACGCGCAGCTACTGGTGGATCGCGCCGGGCGCGCCGGCCGGCGATACGCTCGTCGCGCAGTTCTGCGCGTGGCTGCAGGCGCAGTCGAATATCGGCCCGTAAATACGTGCCGGCGGGCGGCATTGCACCGCCCGCTGCCGGGTCAGACCACCGGGCCCGGTTCCTTTTCCTTGCGCAGGATCGCATACAGGATGATCGCGCCGAACGTCGCCGTGCCGATCCCGCCGAGCCCGAAGCCGCCGAACTTCAGCGAGAAGTTGCCGGCGCCGAGCACCAGCGTGACGGCCGCGACGATCAGGTTGCGGTTGTCGGAGAAGTCGACCTTGTTGACGACCCAGATCCGCGCGCCCGTCACCGCGATCAGCCCGAACACGACGATCGACACGCCGCCGAGCACCGGGCCCGGAATCGTCTGGATCACCGCGCCGAACTTCGGCGAGAAGCCCAGCCCGATCGCGATCAGCGCGGCGACCGCGAACACCAGCGTCGAATAGATCCGCGTGACGGCCATCACGCCGATGTTCTCCGCGTAGGTGGTCACGCCCGTGCCGCCGACGCTGCCCGACACGATCGTCGCGAGCCCGTCGCCGATGAACGCGCGACCGACGTAGCGGTCGAGGTTGGTGCCCGTCATCGCGCTCACCGCCTTGATGTGGCCGAGGTTCTCCGCGACCAGGATCACCGCGATCGGCGCGAGCATCAGCATCGCGTGCGGATCGAAGACCGGCGCACGGAAGCTCGGCACGCCGAACCACGCGGCATGCGCGACGATCGAGAAATCGACCGGCTTGCCGAGGCCCATCCCGTTGGTGGCGATCGCATAGATCACGTAGGCGATCACCAGCCCGACGAGGATCAGCAGGCGCTGCATCATCCCGCGCGCGAACACGGCGACGCCGCCGACGCACAGCACCGTGACGAGCGCCATCACCGAGTCGAAGGTCGACGCCGACACGCCCTTGACCGCGATCGGCGCCAGGTTCAGCCCGATCACCGCGACCACCGCGCCGGTGACGACGGGCGGCATCAGCGTCTCGATCCAGCGCGTGCCGATCGCCTGCACCAGCGCGCCGAGCGCGACGTACACGACGCCGCACGCGATGATCCCGCCGAGCGCGACGGGGATGTTCGGGTTCGGCCCGCTGCCGCCGTAGCCCGTCACCGCGATCACGAGGCCGATGAACGCGAAGCTCGAGCCGAGGTAGCTCGGCACGCGACCGCCGACCAGCACGAAGAACAGCAGCGTGCCGATGCCCGACATGAAGATGCACAGGTTCGGGTCGAAGCCCATCAGCAGCGGCGCGAGCACGGTCGAGCCGAACATCGCGACGACGTGCTGCACGCCCATCGCGACCATCTGCGGCCACGCGAGGCGTTCGTCGGGGCCGACCACGCGCGCGGCGGCGCCGGTCGGTTGCACCCGCCAGCGCGGGAAATAGGAATCGGACATGGGGAAAAGGGCTCCTGTCGAACGCCGGCTGCGGACGGTGCGCCGGTCTGGAATCTGGCGCGAGTTTACGGAGCGGAAATGGGGCTGGCAAGCGCGAACCGCCGGTGCAGCGGTCGTGCCGTCGGGCGGAGTGCCGCACGGCACGATCGCGTCGATGAAGGCCGATGAAGGCCGACGGAGGCCTGCCGGCGCTCGCCGCGATGCAAGCGTGCGCTCACATCGCAGCGGGCGCCACGGGGGTCACGGATTGATGTACTGGAACAGCGACATGTTCTGCAACTGCGCGTACGCCTTCTGCGCGCCGCTCAGCGCGTTCTGCACCTGCAGGTACTGGCTGATGGTCGTCACCATGTTGGTGCTGGTCAGGTCCGACAGGTTGCTGCTCGTCTGCAGCGCCGCGGTCTGGTTGACGGCCTGCATCGCCTTGACTTCCTGCTCGCGGCCGCCGACCGATGCCAGCACCGTCGTGACGTTGCGCATCGTGTTGTTGATCTTCGTCGCGGCCGTGCCCATCGTGTTCGACAGCGCGGCGCTCGCCGTCGGGTTGCCGGTGACGGGCGTCTTCAACGCCGTGATCATCGAATCGAGCGTCGAGAACACGTCGACCCCGCTCGCCTGCGGCGCAGGCGTGACCGAAAAGGTGTCGTTGACCGCCGGCGTGCCCGACACCGCCACCTTCATCCCGCTGCCGAGCGCGATCGCGGTGCCCGACGTGTAGGCCTGCGCGGGCGTGGTCGTCGGCGGCGACGCCGTATTGTCGGTCACCGTGTAGGTCGGCGCGGCCGCCGTGCCGCCGAAGGTGATCGTGAACTGATGCGCGTTCGTCGCGGCCGATGGGTCCGTCACCGTGACGTTGCCAATGGTGGCCGTGCCCGTGTTGCCCACGCCTGCCGCCTGCACCGGCGAGCTGCCCAGCGCCTGCACCGACATGAACACCGAGAGGCCCGAGTCGCCCTGCGGCACGCTGCGCGAATCGTCGATCTGTACCGTGCGCGTGCCCGTATCGCCGACATAGCTGATGCCGCCGGCCGCGTTCTTCGTGAACGGCGCCGCCGCATTCTTGTAGCCGGCGAACAGGTAGTTGCCCGCGCCGTCCGTCGAGTTCGCGAGCGACAACAACTGGTCGCGATAGCCCTCGAGCTGCGTCGCGAGCGCCGCGCGGTCGCTGTCCGCGAGCGAACCGTCGCCGGCGCGCACGATCACCGACTGGACGCTGCCGAGCACGGTGCCGACGTTCTGCAGCGTCTGGTCCTCGGCCTGCAGCGACGCGAGCGCCACGTTCTGGTTCGCCGCGTACTGCGACAGCGTGGCCGACGTCATCGACAACTGCACCGCCTGCGCCGCGCCCACCGGGTTGTCGGCCGGCGTCGTCAGGCTCACGCCGCTCGAGATCTGCTGGTAGAGCTGCGCGAGCTGGGCCTGCTGATCGTTCATCTGACCAACGTTCAGCTGGTAGAACTGGGTCGTGGAAATCCGCATCGTTTCTATCCTCTCGAATCCGGTCAGCTGAACAGGCCCAGCACGGTCTGGAACAGCGACGACGCCGTCTGGATCACTTTCGCGTTCGCCTGGTAGAGCTGCTGGTACTGCATCAGGTTCGCGGCTTCCTCGTTCTGGTTCACGCCCGACACCGACTGCTGCGCGGACGTGATCTGGCCGACCAGCGCCGTCTGTGCCGTGCTCGACGACTTGAGCTGGCTCGCGGCGTTGCCGATGTTGTTCACGTAGTTCGCATAGGCCCCGGTGAGCGTCGTCGTGCCGCCGCCGAGCGTCTTCGCGTTGACGAGCTTCGACAGCGCGAGCGCGTTGCTGCCGTCGCTCGTGCCGCCCGCGTACGGTCCGATCGTGAACGAATCGCCGTCCGACGGCGTGCCCGACAGCGTGACGGTCACGCCGTTCATCGCCCCGGCGGCCGTCCCGGACATCGTCATCGCGGCACCGGTCGTCGGGTCGTACGGCACGGAGTCGGTCGGCGTGTTGATCGTCACCGAAGTCGGCGGCGTGCCCGGGATCGTCACCGTGGTTCCGACCGGGAAGCCCGACAGCGACTTCGTCGCCGCGTCGTAGGTCAGCTTGGTCGACGGCACCTGGTAGCCGGCGCTCACCCCGCTCAGCGCGATCTTGGCGGTGCCGATGTTGGTGCTCGACGGCGACGTGATGGCCGGCGACGCGGCCGCGATCGCCGAGCCGCTCGTCGTCGCGAGGCCGAAGCCCGACAGCGCGCCGCGCGTCGGAAGCACGGTGAACTGGTCGCCGGCATTCATCGCGCCGGACGAGAACGAGAAGTTCAGCCCGCCGAGCGAAAGCGGCATCGGCCCGGCCTTCTGGTCGACCACCGCGCCGCTCGCGCGGTCGGTCAGCGTGTAGTTCGTGCCGTCGTACGATAGCGTGTAGTCGCTCGTCGTCGGCTGCGACGCGTTGGCGAACGAGACGGAAAGAGACGCGTTGCCGGTATTGCCCTGGGTCGAATAGACGGCCGGGGCCGCCACCGTGAACAGGTTGCCGCCCGGCTTGCCCGACAGATCGATGCCGAGCGCGTTCTGCCCGTTGACCTGCGCGGCGAAACTGGCCGCGACCGCGCCGAGTTGCGCCTGCGCGGGGTCGAGCGTCTGGCTGCGGAACGCGAGCAGGCCACCGAGCGTGCCGCCCGACAGCGACGCATCCGGCAGCGCCTGGTTCGGGCCTGGCGGATTCGCGCCGGCGATCCCCTGCGACACGACGGTCAGCTCGCTCGGATCCGACGGCGACGTGACGGTCGCGAGCTGATAGCTCTTGTCGGCGAGAACGAGCGGCTGGCCGCCCGCGAGGAACACGCTGTAGCCGCTGTCGTTGCGCACCACCTGCACGCCTGCGAGGCTCGACAGGTTCGACACCGCGAGGTCGCGCTGGTCCATCAGCTGGTTCGGCGGCTGCCCCTGGCTGCTCGCCGCCGAGATTTGCTGGTTCAGATTCGCGATCTGCGCGGTGTACGTGTTGATCTGCGACACCGTGCTGGTGAGCTGCGTATTCACGCTCTGGCGTAGCGCGTCGTACTGCTGGCCGGCCGCGTTGAGCTGATTCGCGAGGATCTGCGCGTTGCTGATCGCGGTCTGCCGCACCGACGGATCGGCGGCGCTGTTCGCGACGTTCTGCAAGCCGGTGAAATAGCCCGTGATCGCGGTCGAGATCCCGGCCGTCGGGCTGCCGACGTAGTTGTTCAGCTGCGCGACGAGCGAATACCACGTCGACAGCGCGCCGCCCTGCGACTGCGCGCTGTTCAGCTGGTCGCTCAGGTACTGGCTGTACTGCCGCTGCACCGTGACGGTGTTCACGCCCTGCGGCATGTAGCCGCTCGACGTGTACTGGCCGCTCGCCTCGGCATAGACCGGGCGTTCGACCGAATAGCCGGGCGTCGCGGCGTTGCTGATGTTCTGACCGGTCGTCGTGAGGCCCCAGAGCGCGGCATTGAGGCCGCTGACACCGAGGTTCATGAGTGTGTTGGACATGCGCGATCCTGATGAGCCGGCCGCGCTGCGGCCGCCGGGTTGCGTAACTCCCGGTATAACGGCCGCGGATCGGAAAAATTGAGGGAAAAATGCGCATGCGACGCGCGCGTGCGCGTCGTCTGTCGAACGGCGCGGCGGACGCTGCCGGCACCGGTGCGAAAGCGGCCCCGGGCGGGGCCGCGAGAGGGGCGTAGGTCAGGCCCGCGCGAGCGAGCGGCGCTTCATCTCGAGCTGCGTGATCAGGCGCTGCAGCGTGTTCTCCGCGCTGCCCGGCAGCGACATGAAGCGAAAACCGAGCTGGAAGCGTCGCGAACCGTTCGGCATCTGGGTCGAACGTTGCGACACGAGCCGCAGGTCGAGCGACAGCGTGCCGTGGCCGGTCAGCTCGAGCTCGACGTCCGGCAGCAGCGTGCCGACTTCGAGCGCCTCGACACGCTCGTCGGCCGTGCGCAGGCCGACGCCGCCGAGCGACAGGTTATGCACCTCGAACACGAAGCTCTCGCCGTCCGGCAGCTTGCCGCGACACAGGAACGGATCGACGATCGGCGCATCGACACGGAAATACTCGCGGCGCTGGATGCACATCAGCACGTCGGGGAAATCGGCGACGAACGCGGGCAGCCCCTCGTAGCGCGTCTCGCGCGGCGTGCTCGTGGTGAATTCCACGCGCACGCCTTCGGGCGCCGCCGCGAACGTGCAATGCGACGCGCCGAGGATGCCGGCGTTCTGCTCGGACAGCGCGCCCCAGTCGAACGTGAACGTGCGCGCGCCGACGTCGACCTCGAGCAGGCGCGTGACGAGCTGGCCGCCCGGGTACTGGACGGTCAGGAAGTCGCCTCGGTTCACGAGGTTGCGCAGCTGCACGCCGATCTCCAGCGGATTGCGGCGGGCGTAGTCAGGCCCGGAATGGCCCGCATCCAGGCTCGGATCGGTCGACGTTTCGATATTCATGGCTAGCCGGTTTTCTTTTCATGGGCGCCCGGGCAACCGGTGCGCAGTAAAACCGGGCCAGAACATGGCCCGGTTGCAGGTCTCACACACTTAGCGGCAGTGCTCACCGAAAGTTTAGATCGAAATGCCGGTTTTTTTCGCGCAAACGTTGAAACCGCGCGCGGCAGGGTGCCGGACGCGGTCCGTAAGACTGCAAGAAACGGGCGGCGGGCGGGGCCGTTCCGGCCCCTGCCCCGTCAGCCGATCTGCTGCATGATCGAGATCAGCTTCTTCGCGTAGTTCGGGTCGGTCGCGTAGCCGGCCTTCTGCATCCCGTGCGCGAAGCCCTCGACGCTGCGGCTCGCGCTCAGCACGCCCGCGTAGCGCGGGTTGTTCTTCAGCAGGTTGGCATAATCGGTCATCGCGTGTTCGTACGAATCGTACGCGCGGAACTTCGCGACGACGCGGCGCGGCGTGCCGTTCACGTATTCGGTCGTCAGCGCCGACACCGTGCGGCCCGTCCAGCCCTTGTTCGCCTTGATGCCGAACACGTTGTAGCTCGTCGAGCCGTCGCTCGCGCGGATCTCGCGCTTGCCCCAGCCCGATTCGAGCGCGGCCTGGCCGACGATGAAGCGCGCCGGGATGCCGGTGGTCGCGCTCGCCGCCTGGGCCGGGCCGGCGAGCCGGTCGACGAACGCGTCGGCGTCCTGCGCGCCGCTCGCGCCCTTCAGCGGCGGCGTCAGCGCGCTGCCGGCCGTGTAGCCGCGCGCGCCGGCGAGCCCGCCGTTGTTCGCCGCGTTCGCGTAGGCCCTCGCCATCGCGTTCATCGCGGCCAGGCTGCCTTCGTTGCCCGACGTGCCCGAGCCGGCCGCACCCAGGCCGACCGCGCCGAGCCCGGCCGCGCCGGCGTCGGCCGCCGTGTCGCCGCCCGCGCCCTGCCCCGCGTTGCGCAGCAGCTGCTTCATCAGCGCGTCGGCCACGCCGATCCCGCGCTTCGACATCTGCTGCGCGAGTTGCTGGTCGAGCATCGACGTGTACATCTTCGACGTGTGCGAATCGAGCAGCCCGCCGTCGGGCGACGCGTCGCGCATGCTCTTGAGCATCATCTCCGTGAACATCGCGTCGAACTGGCCCGCGACCGCTTTCGCGCCGGCCTGCGGCGACTGCTTCGCCTGCGCGCGCAGCGCGTCGAAGCCCTGCACGTCGAGTGCGAAGCGCTGCGTCAGGTCATTCGCGTTCGGGAGGTTCGCTGCCATTTAGATGATCTCCAGATCGGCGCGCAACGCGCCGGCCGCCTTCATCGCCTGCAGGATCGACATCAGATCCGCCGGCGTCGCGCCAAGCGTGTTCAGCGCCTTCACGACGTCGGCGAGGTTCGCGCCGGCCGTCACCATCTTCAGCGCGCCGTTGTCCTGCTTCAGCTGGATCTGCGATTGCTGCGCGACCACCGTCTGCCCGTTCGAGAACGGCCCCGGCTGCGACACCACGGGCTGCGTGTTGACGACCACCGACAGGTTGCCGTGCGCGACCGCGCAGCTTTGCAGCGTGACCATCTGGTTCATCACGATCGAGCCGGTGCGCGCGTTCAGGATCACCTTCGCGGCGGCCTTGTCCGGGCTCACGTCGAGGTTCTGCAGGCGCGCCATGAACGCGACCTGCTGCGCGGAATCCGCCGGCGCGGCGAGCTGGATCGTGCGGCCGTCGAGCGCCGTCGCGGTGCCCGGGCCGAAGCTCGAATTGACCGCGGACACGATCCGCTGCGCGGTGCCGTAGTCCATGTCGTTCAGTTGCAGTTGCAGCACGCCGTTCATCTGCGCGATCGCGTTCGGCACCGCGCGCTCGACGATCGCGCCGCCGACGATCCGGCCGGCCGCGAGCTGGTTCACCTGCACGCGGCTGCCGTTCGCGCTCGCCCCCGCGCCGCCGACCGCCATGTTGCCCTGCGCGAGCGCGTACACCTGGCCGTCCGCGCCCTTCAGCGGCGTGAGCAGCAGCGTGCCGCCGCGCAGGCTCTTGGCGTTGCCGAGCGACGAGACCGTCACGTCGAGCGCCTCGCCCGGCCGCGCGAACGGCGGCAGTGTCGCGGTCACCATCACGGCCGCGACGTTCTTCAGCTGCATGTTGTTCAGCGACGACGTGCCGCCGTTCGCCGAGCCGTTGTTGATCGAGATGCCGAGGTTCGCGAGCATGTTCGCGAGCGTCTGCGTGGTGAACGGCGTCTGCATCGTCTGGTCGCCCGTGCCGTCGAGGCCGACGACGAGGCCATAGCCGATCAGCGGGTTGTCGCGCACGCCCTGGATCTGCGCGAGGTCCTTCAGGCGCTCCGCGTGCGCGGGGGCCGCGCCGAGCGCGCATGCCGCCAGCAAGAACGCGGCGGCGAGCCGCGCGACGGCAGGCACGCGCGACACACGGGACGACAGGCGATGGAAAAGAGGCTGCTGCATCGTCATCACCACGGTGCGATGTTGAGGAAGAAGCGCTGCAGCCAGCCCATCGTCTCGGCTTCGTTGATGTAGCCCTTCGACGAGTATTCGATCTTCGCGTCGGCGACCTGCGTCGAGTAGACGGAGTTCGCGCCCGAGATCGTGTTCGGGTTGACGACGCCCGAGAAGCGCACGAATTCGTTGCCCTGGTTGATCAGCATCTGCTTCTCGCCGCTGACGACGAGGTTGCCGTTGGGCAGCACGTTGGTGACGGTCACCGTGATCGTGCCGTTGAACGTGTTCGCCGCGCTCGCGCCGCCCGTCGCCGCGAACTTGTTGTTGCCGGCCGCCGACAGGTTCGCCTTCGCGAACAGCCCGCCGAGGAAGCCGGCCGTCGGCACGTTGAAGTCGGTATTGCCCTGCCGGTTCGTGTTCGCGCCCGACGACTTGGTCGCGTTGATGTTCTCCGCGATCATGATCGTCAGGATGTCGCCGACGTTGCGCGGCCGCTGATCCTCGAACAGCGGCCGGCCCGCGTAGCCCGGGTTGTAGATCGAGCCGGGCGCCTGCATCGCCATCGGCATCGGCGGCTGCGCCGTCATCGGCTGCTGGATGATCGGGTCGCGCGGAATCTGCGCGCAGCCGGCGAGCGCGGCCACCGCGACCGCGCACGCGGCGCGGACGGGGGCTGACGGGAGGAGGCGAACCTGCTTCATGGCGACGACGGGACTTTCCGGTTAGCTCTTCATCTGCGTGACGGTCTGCAGCATCTGGTCGGACGTCGTCACGGCCTTGCTGTTGATCTCGTACGCGCGCTGCGTCTGAATCATGTTGACGAGCTCCTGCACGACGTTCACGTTCGACGCCTCGACATAGCCCTGGTTGAGCACGCCGGCGCCGTTCAGGCCCGGCTGCGACACGTTCGGCGCACCCGACGACGTGGTCTCGGCGAACAGGTTCTCGCCCTTCGCCTCGAGGCCGGCCGGGTTGATGAAGGTCGCGATCTGCAGCGAGCCGATCTGCACCGCGTTGCTCGAGCCCGGCTGCGTGACCGATACGACGCCGTCCTTGCCGATCGTCAGCGACTGCGCGTTCTGCGGCACGGTGATCGCCGGCAGGATCTGGTAGCCGCTCGACGTGACGAGCTGGCCTTGCGCGTTGGTCTGGAACGAGCCGTCGCGCGTGTACGCGTTCGTGCCGTCCGGCATCAGCACCTGGAAGAAGCCCGCGCCGTTGATCGCGACGTCCTTCGAGTTGCCGGTCTGCGTGAGGCCGCCCTGCGTGTACAGGCGCTCGGTCGCGACCTGCTGCACGCCGGTGCCGAGCTGCAGGCCCGACGGCAGTTCGGTTTGCTGCGTCGAGTTCGCGCCCGGCTGGCGGATGGTCTGGTACAGCAGATCCTCGAACACCGCGCGCGACGCCTTGAAGCCGTTCGTGCTGGTGTTCGCGAGGTTGTTCGAGATCACGTCCATCTGCGCCTGCTGCGCATTCATGCCGGTGGCGGCGATGTAGAGCGATCGGTTCATGTTGAATCTTCTCCTGGTAGCGAGGGCCGTGCCGCTCAGCTGAAGTTGAGCAGCTGGTTCGCCGACTGCTCGTTCTGGTCGGCCGTCTGGATCAGCTTCGACTGCAGCTGGAACGCCCGTGCGTTGTCGATCATCGCGACCATCGCGGTCACCGGGTTCACGTTGCTGCCTTCGAGCGAATTCGGCGTGACGACCACGCCCGGGTCGCTGTCGGCCGGATTGCCGTCGGCGGTGCGGAACAGCCCGTCGTTGCCGCGCGTGAGCGTGGCAGGGTCGGGGTTCACGAGCTTCATCTGGTCGACGATCGCGACCGCCGTCGGCGGGTCGCCCGGCATCAGCGCGGACACCGTGCCGTCCTTGCCGATCGTCACTTCCGCGTTCGGCGGCACCGAGATCGGGCCGCCGTTGCCGATCACCGGCAGGTTGCTCGCGTTGACGAGCTGGCCGTTTTCGTCGACGTGCAGGTTGCCCGCACGCGTGTACGCCTCGCTGCCGTCGGCGGTCTGCACCGACAGCCAGCCGGCGCCCTGCACCGCGACATCGAGCGGGTTGCCGGTGCGCGTGATCGGGCCCGGTGCGTAATCCGCGCCGGGCGTCGACGCGAGCACGTAGGTGCGCGTCGTCGTCGGGTCGATGTTGCTGCCGTCGCCGAAATTCATCGGCACCGCGCGATAGGTCGCGAGTTGCGCGCGAAAGCCCGTCGTCGACGCGTTCGCGAGGTTGTTCGCGACGATCGCCTGCTGGTCGAGCGACTGCGACGCGCCCGTCATCGCCGTGTAGATCAGTCGGTCCATGGCTGCCGGTTATCCGCGCATTACAGGTTGATGAGCGTCTGGTCGACGGTCTGCTGCGTCTTGATCGTCTGCGCGTTCGCCTGGTAGTTGCGCTGCGCGGTGATCAGGTTGACGAGCTGCGACGTCAGGTCGACGTTCGAGTTCTCGAGCGCACTGCCCTGCAGCGAACCGTGATTCGTGCTGCCCGGCGACGAAATCTGCGGCACGCCCGACGCGGACGATTCGGCGTACTGGTTGCCGCCGAGGTTGACGAGCCCGTTCGGGTTGTTGAAGTTCGCGAGCACGATCTGGCCGAGCACCGCCGTCTGGCCGTTCGAATAGTTGCCGGTCAGCTTGCCGTCGGCGCCGATCGAGAAGGTCGTCAGCGTGCCGCTCGCATAGCCATCCTGCGCGAGGTTGTTCACACCGTCCTTGCCGCCGTACTGCGTGGTGCCGGTCAGGTCGAGCGTGAGCTGCTGCGGCGTCGCCGAGCCGTCGGTGTTCGGGACGGTGAACTGGAACTGGCCGAGCGATGCGGTCGGGGTGGCCGGCGTGCCCGTCGTCGTGCTCTGGATCGCGCCCGACGAGTTGAATGTCACCGTGCCGAGATCCGTCGTGGTGCCGCCCTGCACGCCCGCGTAGGCTTCCCACGTGCCGGCCGCCGATTTCACGAAGTACATGTTGACCGCCTGCGAGCCACCGAGCGAGTCGTACACCTGGATCGACGTCGAGTAGTTGTACGTCGTGGTGTCGGTCGCGCTGAACGGCGTCTTGGCCGGCACCGTGTCCTGCGAGTTCAGGTTGAACTGGCCGGTGATCTTGGTCGTCGCGGTCGGCGCGATGTTGGTGGTCGGCGCCTGCAGCGGCACGGTCTGCGCGGTGTTGACCACGCCGCCCGTGCTGGCCGCGTAACCCATCAGGTTGCGGCCTTGCGAATCGACGATGAAGCCGTTCTTGTCGCGCTGGAACGTGCCGTCGCGCGAGTACGTCGTCACGCCGTTGTTCGACATCTGGAAGAAGCCGTTGCCGTTGATCGCGACGTCGAGCGACGAGTTCGTCGTGTTGATCGTGCCTTGGCCGAATTGCTGCTGCACCGATGCGAGCGTCGTACCGATCCCGATCTGCGTGTTGACCGACGTCGCGACCGAGTTCGCGTACATGTCGGAGAACTGCGCGGTACTCGACTTGAAGCCGACCGTGTTCGCGTTCGCGATGTTGTTGCCGATCACGTCGAGCGCGTTCGATGCGCCGGCGAGGCCGCTCAGACCCTGTTGATAACCCATTTCGGTCTCCGTTTTCGAGAAAGCTGGATCAGTTGGTGGTGGTCGTGCCGCCGGACGACGACGACGCGGTGTTCGGGAAGATCGACGCGACCTGGGTCAAGCCCACCGTCGTGCCGTTCGACAGCACGAGCCCCGCCGTGCCGTCGGCCTGCTTGATCACGCTCTGCACCTGCGCGGCCGCGAGCACGGTCGGTGCATACGTCTTGCCGTCCGAGCCCGTGTACTGCGCGCTCACGGTGTAGTTGCCGTCGGGCAGCGCGTTGCCGGCCGCATCCGTCGGCGTCCAGTTGAACGGCACCGTGCCGGCCGACTGCTTGCC
Organism: Burkholderia sp. Bp9012; assembly: GCF_003853825.1. Taxonomy (NCBI): domain Bacteria; kingdom Pseudomonadati; phylum Pseudomonadota; class Betaproteobacteria; order Burkholderiales; family Burkholderiaceae; genus Burkholderia; species Burkholderia sp. Bp9012. Next base: position 27,162 of record NZ_QTQA01000016.1, read on the forward strand.
CGCGTCGATCGTGTTGACGACGGCGCCCGAGCTGTTCTTCACGGTGATCGTCAGGTTCGACACGTCGCTCGTGAGCGACACGCCGAACGGCGACGCCGCGCCGCTCTTCACCGCGACGCTGTTGCCCGGCGCGAGCACGTTCGTGCCGATCAGCAGCGCGGCCTGCGTCTGCTGCCCGGCCGCGAGCTGCGTCGACAGCGACGTGAGCGACGTGTTCAGCTGCGCGATGCCGCTCACCGTATTGATCTGCGCGAGCTGCGACGTCATCTGCGAGCTGTCGACCGGGCTCGTCGGATCCTGGTTCTGCAGCTGCGTGACGAGCAGCTTCAGGAACGTCGCCTGCAGATCGCTCGCCGACGTGCCGTTCGTCGACACGTTGTTGGTGTTCATCGTGTCGGTCGGCAGGGTCGACACGTTGGTGCCGCTGCCGCCGATCGTCGTGCTGGAGGAAGTCATCCTGGGTGGCCTTGTTTCGGAACTGTCGGGTCTGGGTCTCGATGGGGACGGTCGCTCTGCGCGCGGCTTACGTGCCGATCGTCAGCGTCTTGAGCATCAGCGTCTTCGCGGTGTTCAGCGTCTCGACGTTGGCCTGGTACGAGCGCGACGCCGAGATCATGTTCACCATCTCCTGCACCGGATCGACGTTCGGCATCTGCACGTAGCCGTTCGCGTCGGCGGCCGGGTTCGCCGGGTCGTAGGTCGACTTCATCGGCGACGGATCGTCGACCACCTTCGTCACGCGCACGCCGCCGACGCCCTGGCCGGACGCGGTGCGCGCGCCGCCGATCGGGTCGGTGGCGAACACGACCTGCTTCGCCTTGTACGGCTTGCCGTCGGGGCCGGTCGCGCTGTCGGCGTTCGCGAGGTTCGACGCGGTGACGTTCAGGCGCTGCGATTGCGCGGACAGCGCCGAACCGGCGACGCCGAAGATGTTCATCAACGAGGGCATGGGGGCTCCTTGTGCTCGGATACGGAAGCGGCGCGCGCTTACGAGTTCGTCGAGATCGCGGCGATCATCGCCTTGATCTGCTGGGTCATCACGGTCATCCCGGTTTCGTAGTGCAGCGCGTTGTTCGCGAACTGCACGCGCTCGACGTCGAGATCGACCGTGTTGCCGTCGAGCGACGGCTGCAGCGGCATCCGGTACTGCGCGCGACCGTAGTCGTCGGCCGGGCCGCCCGTCGGAATCAGCTTCGCGGTGCCGGCCATGTGGCCCGGCGCCGTCGACACCATCGTCATCCCGCTCGTCACGCCGGCCGGCTGCGCCATCGGCAATTGCGCGGCGTTGCTCGGCGCGAGGCCGCCGCCGGTCTGCTTCAGCGAGCGCGCGAGGGTCGACGCGAAATCGACGTCGCGGGCCTGGTAGCCGGGCGTGTCGGCGTTCGCGATGTTCGACGACAGCAGTTCCTGCCGATAGGCGCGCACGTCGAGCGCCTGTCGGCCGAACGCGAATTCGGCATCGAGTTTGTCCAGCATGTGTGCGTCTCTCCGTATGAAGCGCTGCACGCCCCCTTGCGCCGGATGGCGACCCAAGGGGCTTTTTTCCATGACAGCGATGGTAGGCGTCGGGCGCAACCGGCAATCGGACGAATAACGCGGCAAAGGCCCCCTCTATTCATCGTTTGCGCGACGGCCCGGCTCCCTAGAATGCGAATCGGATCAACGGCTTCGAGGACACGGCGATGACAGGCGCACTTCGCGGAAACGACGGACGCGGCACGCGCATGGCGCGTGCGTTCGCGCTCGCCGCGGCGCTGTGGCTCGCGGTGCCGCTCGCGCACGCGGACGACGGGATGATCGTGATTCCCGGACGCGGCGAGACGGCCGAGACCGCGCTCGCGCATGCGAACGCGGCGAGCGGCGGGCAGTTCGGCGGGAATGCGGGCACGGCGTCGGGTACGGGCATGGCGATGGCCGGCGGTGCGGGTGGCGCGGGCGGTGGCGCCGGCGTGACCGGCACGGCCTCGGCCGGCTATGCGGCGCCGCCGGCCGGCGCGATGGTCGTGACGAGCGTCCCGCCGCCGGCCGCCGTGCCGGCGCCCGCGCCGCGCCCCGCCTACGCCACCGCGCGCACGAACGCCGGCGATGACGCGCGGCGCGCCGCCGATCCGGGTGCCGTCGCGACCGTCGTCGCCGGCACGGCCGAACCCGCATCGAATCCCGCGCGAGCGGCCATCGCCGCGCGCATGGCGGCGGCCCGGGCCGCTTCAGCCGCGCCGGCCTCGCGCGCGCCGGGCGCTGCCGTGAACCCGGCCCAGGCCACCACCGCGTCCCAGCCGGCCACGCTACCCGGCCAGCAGGACCCCGACACGATCCGGCGCACGGCCCTCGCGTTCCTGCAGCAGCAGGTCGCGGGCCTGCCGGGCAAGACCACCGCGACCGTCGCGGCCGCGTTTCCGCGCGGACTCGCCGCGTGCACGACGCTCGAGGCATTCCTGCCGACCGGTGCGCGCCTGTGGGGCCGCACGACGGTCGGCGTGCGCTGCGCCGGCGAGCGGCCGTGGACCGTCTATCTGCAGGCGAAGGTCGCCGTGCAGGCCACCTATTACGTCGCCGCTCGGCAGATCGCGCCCGGCGAGCCGCTCACCGCGGCCGACCTCGTCGCGCGCGACGGCGACCTGACGGTGCTGCCGCTGGCGGTGATCACCGATCCCGCGCAGGCGGTCGGCGCGATCGCGCTGGCCCGGATCTCGGCCGGGCTGCCGTTGCGCCAGGACATGCTGAAGAGTGCCGCGTCGGTGTCGGCCGGCCAGACGGTGCGGGTCGTCGCGGCCGGCCCCGGCTTCACGATCTCGGCCGATGGCAGCGCGCTCGCGAATGCGGCGCCGGGCCAGTCGGTGCGGGTCAGGATGGCGGCGGGCCAGATCGTCACGGCGATCGTCAAGGACGCCGGGACCGTGGAAATTCCGCTATAGGGACGGATCGCGCCGCAAGATTGTAAAGAATTGTTTATTCGGAGGATTTCGGGCTCACGATGCTAAAGTTCGGGCCGACCCGGCCGTTATCTGGGTCATACCGTACAGGAAACCCATCGTGAAGATCGATTCCACTCCGAACCCGAGCCCACTCGCGTCGACCGGCAACGGCGCGACCCGCGCGCAATCCGGCGCGGCTTCGTCGTCGTCCGCGCAGGCGGCCGACGCAGGATCGACCGGCGGCGACACGACCGTGAACCTGTCGGGTCTGTCCGGCCAGCTGCGTTCGCTGTCGGCCTCCGGCAGCGCCGACATCGACACGGCCCTCGTCCAGTCGATCAAGGACGCGCTGAACAACGGCACGTTGACGATCGACGTGAACAAGATCGCCGACGGCGTACTGAATACCGCCCGCGACCTGCTGCAAAAGCAGCGCCCGCAGGGCAACTGAGCCGGCCCGGGGCCCGTCACGCCCTGACCGGTCCCCTGGTTTGCCGGCATGCGGACACGCGTGCCGGCGCGACGAGCATGACGCGATGAGAGAAGAGCTGCTGGCCACGGTCAACGACGAACACGCGACGGTCGAAGCGTTCGCGTCCCTGCTCGCCTACGAGGAAAAGGCACTGACGACGCCGGAGCCGCTTGAAATGCTGCCCGGCATCGTCGAGAAGAAAAGCGCGCTGATCGACCGGCTCGCGCAGCTCGAGCGCACGCGCGACACGCAGTTGTCCGCGCTCGGCTTTCCGGCCGGCAAGAAAGGGATGGACCAGGCCGCCGAGCGCGATGCCCGCCTCGCCGGCCGCTGGCAGTTGCTGCTGCAGGCCGCCGAACGCGCGCGCCAGGCCAATGCGACCAACGGGATGCTGATCCGGATCCGGATGGACTACAACGAGCGCGCGCTCGCGGTGCTGCGCTCGGCGCCCGCGCCGGCCGGGGTCTATGGCCCGGACGGGCGCGTGTCGGCGCTGATGCGTTGATGCCCCGACTGCACCGACTGCACCGACTTCACCGATTGCCCCGATTCCACTGACGTACCGATCACGCCGGCGCACCGACGCGCCGGCTGCGCATCGCGCGGCCCTGCCGCGGCCGCGCGCACTTCCCCGTCTTAAAGCAGCGGACACGCGGTGACCTGCGTGCCGCGTTCCACGCAAAGCCGTTCGTAGTCGCGCAGGTACGCGCGCTCGTCGTCGTTCAGCAGCTCGACGTCGATCAGGTCCCAGTCGTAGCCGACCGTGACGATGTTCTCGAACGCCACGGTGTCCGATGCTTCGTCGTCCGCGCGCACGATCACGATGTTCTCGATCCGCACACCGCCCTTGCCCGGCAGGTAGATGCCCGGCTCGACCGAAATCACCGCATTCGGCACCAGCCCGTACTGCGCGCCCGGCGCGAACCGCACGCCGCCCTCGTGCACGTGGATCCCGACGCCGTGCCCGGTGCCGTGGCCGAAATCGTAGCCGTGGTCGCGGCACACCTGGCGCACCGTCGCATCGACGTCACCGCCCGTCGCCGCCTTCGGGAAGCGCGTGACGAGCCCCTTGATGCACGCCTTCAGCGCGACCGTGTAGATCTCGCGCTGCCACGGCTGCGCGACCGTCTCCGGCCGCGTGCGACGCAGCACGACGCGCGTGCAGTCCGTCGCGAAACCGGCGTCGTAGTAAGCGCCGCTGTCGAGCAGCACGAGCTCGCCTTCCGTCAGCTCGACGTCGGCGCTCGCCGCCGTGTAGTGCGCGAATGCGCTGTTCGCGCCGTTCGCCGCGATCGACGGGAACGTCAGCGCGACCGCCGAGCGGGCGCCGTACGCGTCGTTGATCGTGCGGGCCAGGTCGTACTCGGTATGGCGCTGCCCCGGCTCGCCGGCCTTCGCCCAGCGCATCGTTTCGGCGATCGCCGCCGAGCTGCGCGCGAACGCGTCGCGGAACCGGTCGAGCACCGCCGGCGTCTTGCCGGCCCGCAGCGCCTCCACCGGGTTGAAATCGGCGTGGCGCGCATGCGGCCACACGCGGCGCACCGACTCGACGAGTGCGCAGTTGACCGATTCGAACCCGTAGCACACGTGGTCGACCGCGAATTGCGCGAGGAAGCGCTCGAGTTCGGCGAAGTCGCGCCGGATCACGTGCAGCGCCGGATACGACGCCAGTTCGACCGGACATCGGTCGCAGCCTTCCGGCAGGAACAGCGCGACCTGCTCGCCGACCGCGAACAGGAAGCCCAGGTGCGACGATGCATTCGGGATGTGATAGCCGCGGCTGTTCAGCAGGTAAGCGAGATCGTCGGACGCGCATGTGAAGAACGCGGTCTTGCCGGGCGCCGCGCCGGTGTGTGCGGCGAGCCGCCGGTTCAGCGCGTCGAGGTTGTCCGCGACGCTCGCGCCGGTCATCGCGTCCGGCAGTTCGAAGATCGGCCGCTCGACCACCCAGCCCGGCAGCGCGATCGCGCGGTCGATTTCGCGCTCGACGAGGCTCGTCCAGTCGAGTGACGCCGCCTGCGTGCGCTCGACCAGCCGGTCGCGCTGCGCGACGCTGATCCGCAGCGCGTCGTAGCCGACCCGCGCGAGCCGGCTCGCGTGCGCGAGCAGCCAGTCGGCCAGCGCCTGCCAGATCGTCACGTTCATCCCGAGCTTTTCGATGCGCACGCGGGCCGGGTCGCACTGCTGTTCGGCCTGCAGGTGATAGCGGCCGTCGACGAACAGCACGAACGGCGGCACGCCGAGCGCCTGCGCGGTCGCCGCGCTCAGGAAAATCCCGCAGCCGGCCGAGCCGTCGAAGCCCGACAGCGCGTAGCGCGGGTTGTTGCGGCGCGGCAGGTATTCGGTGATGTATTCGTCCTGCGACGTGACCACGACCGCGTCGAGCCGGGCGGCGTCGAGCAGTCGCGACAGGCCGGCCTGCGTGTCGGCGACGGACGCGTCGTACGAGGGAAGGCCGGAGAAGCTGTATTTCAGTCGATCGATCATCGGATACCCGTTATTGATTGTTGTCGGCGGCCGGCGGCGTCACGCGCCGGCGCATGCCTGGCGCGGCACGCCGCCCGTGCGGGGACGAAGCGCGGCCCGGCGGGCAGCCGTGCCGCGGTGTCGTTCCATCGACGGATTTTCGGGGAAATTTTTGTCTCACTTAACTTTGTTTGATGCGAGCAACAGAATCTAGAGCACGCTGAAATCGAGGTCAAGCCAAAATTTTCGTAGGGCTAAAATTGCCGGCACCGCGCGCGACGGCGGCGCGGCCCCACGTGGCCCTGCCTGGCGCGGGGCGCATGGCGTCCTGGCGTCCGGGCGCCGGCGTGCGCGGTACAATGCGCCGGCATCGTCGTCCCGACGGCCGTGCTTCGTGCGATTCGCGGAAAGCCGCATCCCGGCGACGGCACCGCCCCTCCGCTCGCCTTGCGACTCGTTGCCACGAAAGAGATTCATGGATTCAGACATCATGCGTATCGGCCAGCGCATTCGCCGCCTGCGCCGGGAAGCGAAGAAGACGCTGCTGGAAGTCGCGACCGAAGCGAACCTGTCGGTCGGGTTCCTGTCGCAGGTCGAGCGCCACCTCACCGGCATCTCGCTGTCGTCGCTCGTCAACGTCGCGAAGGCGCTGAACGTGCCGCTCGGCACGCTGATCGACCAGCCGCGCCAGGCGCAGCCCGACTCGCACGCGGGACGCCGCGAACCGTACGCGGTCGATGCCGCGTCGCAGTGGTACGAGCGGCTGTCCACCACCTTCGACGGCAGTCAGATCAACGCGCTCAAGGTCCGGATGATGGAGGGCTACCGATCGGAATGGGTCGCGCATGGCGGCGACGAGTTCGTGTACGTGCTGACCGGCCGGCTTTGCTACACGATCGGCAAGAAGGATTACCCGCTGTCTGCCGGCGACTCGCTGCACTTCGACGCGAGGAAGCGCCACCGCGTCGCGAACGTTGGCGACGGGGCCGCCGAAATGATCGCGGTCGGCACGCTGCCGCTCTTCGACGACAACGGCGCCGAGCTGGGATCCGAGGCGATGAAGATCAGACTGCTCGCACGCGATGCCGGCGCGGCGCCGGGCGAACCGCGCGTGAGCCGCCGCAAACCCGCACCGAAGCGCGAGCGCGACGCGGATTCGATCGCGGCCGCGCCCGTCGACACGCCGGCCCGCGCGGCGGCCAAGCCAGCGGCCGGGAAGCCGCGCGCGGCCGCCGGCAAGCGTCCGGCCGCCGCCACCCCGGCCCGCCGCGCCACCGCCCGCACGAAGCAATGACGGCAGCCGGCCGGGCGGCGCACCACGCCGCCCGGCGCTTGCGCACTATTCCCCGATCGCCAGTGCCTGCTTGACGGCCTCGATGCGCGCGCGATGCACGGCGTCCTTGATCTGCATCGCATCGTTGGCGAAGCCGCGCGCGATCGCGCCCGCGTCGACGCTGCGCGCCGCCACCAGCGCCACGCGCAGCCGCTCGGCCTGCGGATACGGCTGCGTGTCGAGCCCGAGCCGGCCGCGCGCATCCGATTCGCACGCCTGCAGCATCTCGGCGAAGCGCGCGGGCTTGCGCAGCGCGTCGCTGCGCTCGAAGAGCCGCACCAGCGCGGCTGCGCCCATTTCCATCACGCGATGCAGGTTGCCGTGCTCGCGCGCGACCACCAGCGCGAGATCGCGGCACTCGTTCGGCACGCGCAGCCGCTCGCACAACGGCTTGATGAGATCGACGCTGCGGCCTTCGTGGCCGACATGGCGCGGCAGCACGTCGGCGGGCGTCGTCGCCTTGCCGAGATCATGCGTGAGCGCCGCGAAGCGCACCGGCAGCGAGTAGCCCTGCTTCGCTGCGTAGTCGACGACCATCATCACGTGCACGCCCGTGTCGACTTCCGGGTGGTAGTCCGCGCGCTGCGGCACGCCCCACAGCGCGTCGACCTCGGGCAGGATGCGCGCGAGCGCGCCGCACTCGCGCAGCACCGCGAACATCCGCGACGGCTTCACCTCCATCAGCCCGCGCGCGATCTCCTGCCACACGCGCTCGGGCACCAGCGCGTCCGCTTCGCCCGCGTCGACCATCCGCCGCATCAGCGCGAGCGTATCGTCCGCGACCGTGAAATCCGCGAAGCGCGCGGCAAAGCGCGCGATCCGCAGGATCCGCACCGGATCCTCGACGAACGCGTCGCCGACGTGTCGGAACACACGTGCACGCAGGTCGGCCTGCCCATCGAACGGATCGATCACCGGGCCGACCAGCGCGCCCTCCGGGCTCACTTCACGCGCCATCGCGTTGATCGTCAGGTCGCGCCGCGCGAGGTCCTCGTCGAGCGTCACGTCCGGCGCGTAGTAGAACTGGAAGCCATGATAGCCGGCCGCCGTCTTGCGTTCGGTGCGCGCGAGCGCGTATTCCTCCTGCGTATCCGGATGCAGGAACACGGGGAAATCCTTGCCGACCGGCCGGAAGCCCTGCGCGGCCATCTGCTCGGGCGTCGCGCCCACCACCACGTAGTCGCGGTCCTGCACCGGCACGCCGAGCAATTCGTCGCGGATCGCTCCGCCTACTGCGTAGATGTTCATGGCGTCGGTTCGTATTCGGCGATCACGTGGGTTTCGCGGCGCGCGGCATCGATCCAGCGCTGCACCGCCGGCAGCGCCGTCACGCGCGCGGCATACCCGGCCGCCTCCGGCGACAACTCCGGCGCATACGTGTTGAAACGCATCACGACGGGCGCATACATCGCATCGGCAATCCCGAATTCACCGAACAGGAACGGTCCGCCCGATGCCTCGATGCATGCACCCCACAGCGCGTCGATGCGCGCGACGTCGGCAAGCGCATCGGGCGTCGCGCCGCGCCCCGGCATCGACGCGCGCACGTTCATCCCCATCTGCGTGCGCAGCGCGGCGAAGCCCGAGTGCATCTCGGCCGAGATGCAGCGCGCATGTACGCGATCGAGCGGATCGGCCGGCCACATCGGGAACTGCGGATAGCGCTCGGCGAGCGTCTCGGCGATCGCGAGCGAATCCCAGATCGCGACGCCGTGGTCGTCGATCAGGCACGGCACCTTGCCGGTCGGCGAATACTCGCGGATGCGCGCGGCCGTATCGTCGCGGCGCAGCTCGATGGCGATCTCGTCGAACGGGATGCCGAAATGCGCGAGCAGCAGCCACGGCCGCATCGACCACGACGAGTAATTCTTGTCTCCAATGATGAGTTTCATGGCGAGGTTCCGAAAAGCGCGAAAGTGAATGACGGAAGCGACGGCCCGCGACGCCTAGCGGCGCGAGCGGAACCAGTCGAAGCGGGAGCGCCGCGCGGCATGGCCGAGATACGCGGGCGCGATGCTCTCGAGACTCGCGGGCGCGATCCCGAGTTCGGGCGCGAGCGGCCCGGACAGCACGTTCGGCACCGACATCGACGCGAGATTGTCGCGCGTGATCACCGGCTCGCCGGGCAGGCATTCGAACACGCTCGCCTGCAGCCGCGCGAGCGCGTCGGGCAGGCGCACGATGCGTGCCTGACGGCCGACCAGCGTGCCGCAATAGCGCACCAGTTGCTCGAGCGTGTAGACGGTCGGGCCGCCGAGTTCGTAGGTCTTGCCGTGCGCGGCCGCGAGATCGAGCGTGTTGACGAACGCGCGCACGACGTCGCCGACGAACACCGGCTGGAAGCGCGCGTCGGGCATCGCGAGCGGCAGCACCGGCAGCGTGCGCTGCAGGTTCGCGAACGTGTTCAGGAACGCGTCGCCGGGGCCGAACACGACCGACGGGCGGAAGATCGTCAGCGCGAGCGAATCGGTCGCCGCGACCGCATGCAGCGCGGCCTCGCCGTCGCCCTTCGAGCGCTGGTACATGCTCGGGCCGTGCGAATCGGCGCCGAGCGCGCTCATGTGCAGCACGCGCCGCACGCCGACTTCGACGCACGCGGCGGCCAGCGCGGCCGGCAGCGCGACGTGCGCGCGCTCGAACCCGGGCCCGTACGGCGTGCCGCGGCCGCCGTGCAGCACGCCGACGAGGTTGACGGCCGCATGCGCGCCGGCAACGAACCGCGCCAGCGTGCGCGTATCGAGATCGTCGAGCTCGACGATCTCGACCGGCAGCATCTGCAGGTGGCGTGCATGCTCGCGCCGCCGCGTGCCGATCCGTACCTGCTTGCCGGCGTCGATCAGCGCATTGACGAGCCGGCTGCCGATGAAGCCGGTGCCACCCAACAGCGCGACGGTCTGACGATCCATGATGGTGACCTCAAAAGCACACTGCCGCGTCTCGCGCGGCAGTGTGAAGATGGCGGATCAGGGCGAGATCATGCCTAGGCGCTTCTTCAACGACTGCGGCTTGCCCTCGAAGAGCGCCGCGTAGTAGACGGTATTCGACAGCACGTTCTTCACGTAGTCGCGCGTCTCGTTGAATGGAATCGTCTCCGCGAAGATCGCGCCTTCGACCGGCTGCGTCAACACCTGGCGCCACTGGCGCGGCCGGCCCGGGCCCGCGTTGTAGCCGGCCGTCGCCAGCACCGGCGAGCTGTCGAAGTTGTTGTAGATGTCCGACAGGTACCAGGTGCCGAGCTGGATGTTCGTATTGATGTCATGCATCTGCGCACGCGTGATCGCGCCCATCCCGAGCTTCTTCGCGACGATCTGCGCGGTGGCCGGCATCAGCTGCATCAGCCCGCCCGCGCCGACCGACGAACGCGCGTTCGTGATGAAGCGCGATTCCTGGCGGATCAGCCCGTACGCCCATTCGACGTCGAGGCCGGTCGACTGCGCGTAGCGCTCGACGATGTCGCGGTACGGCGACGGGTAGCGCAGCGTGAAATCGTGCTCGGCCTTCGTGCGGTCGGCCGTGTTGACCGTGCGGTCGAGCAGGTCGATGCGCTTGCCGTATTCGGCGGCCGCGAGCAGCTGGCGATCGGTCATCCCGCGCAGCGGCCAGTTCCATTCGCGGTTGCCTTCGAGGCGCAGGTTCAGCCCATAGAAGCGTTGCGCGAGCGCGAAGCCCGGGATCTTGCTCATCGCGTCGACGTCGGCGTCGCTCACCTTCGTGCGCGGCGGGATCGACGTGCGCTGGCCGAGCTCCTCGCCGGCGAGCTGTCCGTAGAAGTTGAACTGGCCCGCGACCTGCTCGAATTCCTGGTTCGCCTGCAGCGTGTCGCCGCTCTGCTTGAGCGCGCGTGCATGCCAGTAGATCCACGCCGGATCGCTGCGCAGCGACGGCGGCATCTGTTCGATCGACCAGCGCACCATCGGCCAGTTGCCGACGAGCAACGCGGCGCGCGTGCGCCATTCGTAACCCGGGTTCGACAGCGGCGCGTTCGCGGATTTCGCATACCAGACCGATGCGAGCGCCGAGCGCTTGATCGCCCCCTGGTAGCCGATCGCACCCCATGCGATCGCCTGCTCCTGCTTCGTCAGCGAGCCGGCGATCGACGTCAGCATTCCCGCCGCGGCGTCCGGATCGTTGCGCGCCATGCGGCCGAGCGCGATCAGCGCGAGCTGGTGCGATGCCGCGTCGGGGCCGACGCCGCGCGCGAGGTACAGCGGCGGCGCGCTGGTTGCCTGGTCGAAGCCGACCGGCCGCGGGCCGAGCGCGTCGACGATCTTCCCGCCGAGGGTCGTGTAGTTCTGCTCGTACGCGAGGCGTGCCTGCAGCCACACGTCGTCGCTCGTGAACTGCTGGTTGACGGTGAGCGCCGTAATCAGGTCGACACAGGCGTCGCCGTAGTATTTCGGCTCGACGAGCAGCGCGCGCGCCGCCTCGGCGACGTTCTCGCCGCGCGCCGCGCGCGATTCGAGCGCATAGCACTTGACCTGCGTGTCGTCGTCGAGCACGAAGCGCTTGTACTGGTCGTCGAAGCTGCGCCAGTCGTGGCGCGCGCCGAGCACGAGCAGGTAGTCGTTGCGCAGGCGGTCGGCGATTGCCTGGCCGTCGTAGCGCTGCAGGAACGACTGCACGGGGGCGTCGGGGGCGTCGACACGGGCGCGGCCCGTCGAATCGAACAGTTGCGGCTTGATCTGGAAATACTCGACGTAGGACGGGACCGGATAGTTCGGAATCATCGCCGCGAGCTGCGCGGCCTTGGCGGCGTCGTTGCGGCGCGCGGCTTCGCGCAGCTGCACGAAGATCTGGTCGTCCCCGGCGAGCGTGTCGTCGTTCGGTGCGGCGCACGCGGCCGTGCCCGCGACGAGCGCGGCGGCCGAAAGCGCGAACGCGACCGCGCGATATACTCGGAAAAGGCTGTTCGACATCGTTTTGAATGGAGCACGAAGTGAGCGAAAGCATAGCATGCAACCCTGTGCCGAACCCGAAGGTTGCACTGCGCAAAGCGCTGTCCGGCGCGCGTCGCGACGCCGCGTCGCAGCCCGCCGCGAATGCCGCGCTCGACGCGCGGCTGCGCCTGTTGCTCGAACGGCTCGCACCGCGCACGGTCGGCTTCTACTGGCCGCTGCCGGGCGAATTCGACGCACGCGACGCGGTGCTCGCGTGGTCCGCGGCAGGCTCAGGTCGCCGCGCCGCGCTGCCGGTGATCGGCGAGAAGCACACGCCGCTCGCGTTCCATGCGTGGGATGCGCACACGCCGATGCGCGAAGGGCATCACCGGATTCCGGAGCCGGCGTCCGGGGTCGTCGTCGTGCCCGATCTGTTGCTGATTCCGTGTGTGGGATTCGATCTGCAGCGCTACCGGCTCGGCTATGGCGGCGGCTATTACGACCGCACGCTCGCGGTGTGGCCGGGCGAGACGCTGCCGGTGACGGTCGGCATTGCGTATGAAGCGTGCCGCGTGGATGCGCTGCCGGCCGAAGCGCACGATCTCGCGATGCGCTGGATCGTGACCGACGGCGCGCTTTACCCGGCCGCCGGATGACGGGGCGCGCGACGCGGCGTCTGCGGCATGCCGCGCGTCACCGCGTCGACCGTCCTGTCCGCAATCGTTTACAGCGACGCCGCCGCGCGCGCGGCGGTGTCGTAGAGGCCCGATGCGTGGCGCAGCAGCTGCGCCGCGTCGCCGATCTGCTCGTTGGTGAGGCCGCTGTCCTTCAGCGTCTCGATCAGGCAATGCTCGCGCACCTCCCGATACTTCATGCACAGCTCGCGGCCCGCGTCGGTCGCGAAGAAGAACACTTCCTTGCCGCTCTTCTCGCTTTTCACATAGCCGCGCGCGATCAGTTTTTTCAGCGCATAGGTCGCGACGTGCGTATCCTCGATATTGAGCACGAAGCAGATGTCGGCGAGCTTCTTCTTGCGTTCGCGATGGCTGACGTGATGCAGCAGCGACACCTCGACCGCCGTCATGTCCTTCGCACCCGCGGCCGACATGCAGCGCACCATCCAGCGGTTGAAGGCATTGCCGGCCATGATGAGCCCGTATTCGAGTTCCGACAGCTCCGCGCTCGAATCGGAAACGAGGTGTTCGGATGACACGATCTTGGTCGGGGGACGCTTCATGGAAAGGCGGCGCAAGCAGGATGTCAGGGTGTGCCGAGTGTACGTCAGAAGCCCGGGTATACGGGCTAGGCGAAAACGCTTATTGGTAAGTTATCGATATGTTATTGACAATGTGCGCTAACATTGCCGTCCGAACCGTGCCAGTCCGATGACGCAACCCCGCATTTATCCGCTCGGCGATGCCGCCCTCGTCTGCGAGGTGCCGCCGCCCGCCACGCTCGATTGCCAGCGCCGCGTCTGGGCCGTCGCCGAGATCGCGCGCGCATGGCCCGACGTGATCGACGTCGTGCCGGGCATGAACAACCTGACGATCGTGTTCGACGCGCTCGCCGCGACGGCCGAGTCGCTCACGCCCGCGCTGCGCGACGCATGGGAAACCGCCGACGTCGAGCATGCGGACGGCCGCGAGATCGAGATCCCGGTCGAATACGGCGGTGCGGCCGGCCCCGACCTGGCGGCCGTCGCCGCGCATACCGGGCTGCCGGCCGACGAAGTCGTCGCGCGACACGCAGCCGGCGAATACGTCGTGTTCTTCGTCGGCTTCCAGCCGGGCTTCGCCTATCTCGGCGGCCTCGATGCGTCGCTGCACACGCCGCGCCGCGCGGCACCGCGCCTGGAAGTGCCGGCCGGCTCGGTCGGCATCGGCGGTGCGCAGACGGGCATCTACCCGGCCACGTCGCCCGGCGGCTGGCAGCTGATCGGCCGCACGTCGCACGTGCTGTTCGACCCGGTGCGGCCGCAGCCGACGCTGCTGCTGCCCGGCGACCGCGTGCGCTTCACCATTGCCGGAGTCGACCCGACATGAGCCAGAACACCGCACCGGGCACGATCGAGGTGGTCCGCGCCGGCCCGCTGTCGACCGTGCAGGATCTCGGCCGCCGCGGCATGAGCCATCTCGGCGTTGCGCAGGGCGGCGCGCTCGACGGCCTCGCGCTCGAAGTCGGCAACCGGCTGGTCGGCAATCGCCCCGACGCGGCGGCCGTCGAAATCACGATCGGCCCGGCCGCGTTCCGCTTCACGCGCGCGACGCGCATCGCGATCACCGGCACCGAATTCGGCGCGACGCTCGACGGCAAGCCCGTGTATTCGTGGTGGAGCCTGCCGGTCGACGCCGGGCAGACGCTCGTGCTGCCGGCCGCGAAACGCGGGATGCGCGGCTACCTGTGCATCGCGGGCGGCATCGACGTGCTGCCGATGCTCGGCTCGCGCAGCACCGATCTCGCATCGCGCTTCGGCGGCCTCGGCGGCCGCGCGCTGCGCGATGGCGATCGGCTTCCGGTCGGTGTGCCGCCGGCCGGCGCCGGCTGCCTCGCAGCCGATGCGCCAGAATTCGGCGTGAAGGCGCCTGCGTGGTGCGCGTTCGTGCGCGTCGACGAACCGCCGCGCCGCCACCGGCCCGCGCATGCGCCTTGGGCGATGCCCGTGCGCGTGCTGCCGGGCCCCGACTACGCGTCGTTCGCGGCCGATTCGCAGCAGGCGTTCTGGGACGAGGAATGGCTCGTCACCGCGAACAGCAACCGGATGGGCTATCGTCTCGCCGGCGCGGAGCTGGTGCGCGAGCGGCCGGTCGAGCTGCTGTCGCATGCGGTGCTGCCCGGCACGATCCAGGTGCCGCCGAACGGCCAGCCGATCGTGCTGATGCACGACGCGCAGACCACCGGCGGCTATCCGAAGATCGGCACGGTGATCCGCGCGGATCTCTGGAAACTCGCGCAGGCGCGGCTCAACCTGCCGATCCGCTTCGTGCGCACGACACCCGACGCCGCGCGCGCCGCCCTGACCGCGGAACGCGCCTATCTCCGGCAGATCGACGTCGCGATCGAGATGCGCGAGGAAACCCGCCGCCGCGTTCAATCGCGCGCGGCGTGACAATGGCGGAAGCAGGACGAAGGACGCGCCACGCCATCAGTGGACGAGGAACATCATGGAAATCGATCTGAATGCCGATCTCGGCGAAGGATGCGGATCGGACGAGGCGCTGCTCGACCTCGTCACGTCGGCGAACATCGCGTGCGGCTGGCATGCAGGCGGCGCCAATGCGATGCGCGACTGCGTGCGCTGGGCCGTGCAGAAAGGCGTGTCGATCGGCGCGCACCCGAGCTTTCACGACCCGGAGAATTTCGGCCGCAAGGAGATGCAACTGCCGGCCGGCGACATCTACGCCGGCGTGCTGTACCAGCTCGGCGCGCTGTCGGCGATCGCACAGGCCGAGGGCGGTCGCATCGCGCACGTGAAGCCGCACGGCGCGCTGTACAACCAGGCCGCGCGCGACCCGATGATCGCCGACGCGGTGGTCTCCGCGATCCACGACTTCGATCCGTCGCTTGCCGTGTTCGGGCTGGCCAACAGCGTGTTCGTCGCGGCCGCGCGGCATGCGGGGCTCGCCGCGGTGGAGGAAGTGTTCGCCGATCGCGGCTACCGCGCGGACGGCTCGCTCGTGCCGCGCAGCCAGCCCGGCGCGCTGATCGATGACGAGGAAGCGGTGCTCGCGCGCACGCTCGACATGGTGCGCGATCGGCAGGTGCAGTCGGTGAGCGGCGAGTGGGTGCCGCTCAATGCGCAGACCGTCTGCCTGCACGGCGACGGCCCGCATGCGCTCGCGTTCGCGAAGCGGATCCGCGCGGCGCTCGAAGCGGCCGGTATCGATGTCGTCGCCCCGGGCGCGCTGGAGGCCGACGAAGGCGCCTGACCGGCGCGCAAGCCGCGCTGCCGCCAGATGAAAAACCGCCGCACCAAAGAAAAAAGCGCCCTCGTGGCGCTTTTCTGTTGGCGCAATCGCCGCGGACTTCGCCGTCTGTCGATTCGCCCCCCGAAACCGTCTTTCGACGGTGACCGGAAAAATGCTCCGGAATAAAAAAACGTCCGCCGCCACCCGATTGCTGCTTCCCCCGGTCGGACGACGGAACGTCGCTTATCCGCAAGTCTGTCGCATGCATTTGTTGTACCGACGATGTTTGGCCCCGCCGTGCATGCAGACACTACGCGGCCGGCACGACATCACGTGCCGGCTACGCTAACCCCGCGCATTGTTTTCTGCTACCCCGTAGAACTTTTTCTATTCTTTTCATTTTTTCAACTTGTGGGATGAAGAATAGAGATCGGCAGAACCGGATGTCAATCGTTTTAAACGCTATTTTCTGAGGATTCAAGGGTTTTCCTTATCGAATCGAGCGGCGGCACGGGCACCCGCCTGCACCTCGCAGCGCGTGCGTATCGTCGATCAAGCAGGGGAGGATCGGTGCACGGCGCCCGGCGCGATCAGTTCGCGTCGACCTGATACCCTTGCTGGCGCAACAATTCGAGCACCCCGCGCCGGCCGCCCAGATGCAGCGCGCCGATGGCGACGAATACCGGCCGGTTCGGCGCGGCGATTGCCGTCATCCGTGCAACGAAGCGCCGGTTGCGTTCGTACAGGATCTTGTTGTCGATCGACGCCGACAGCGCCTTCGAACGGGCCAGCCGCTCGCTCTTCGCGACCGCCCACGCCGAGATCGCATCGGCGTCGCCAATTTGCCACAGCCGGTGCAGTGCCTTGATGTCGTCGGCGTTCTGCGCCGGCGTCTGCACCATGTCCTGCGCGAGCATCTCGCGCTGCTCGGCGAGCGTCAGCCCGGTAAACGCACGCATCTGCTCGGCGAGCGTCTCGAGCCCGATCACGCGGCCGCCCTTCTTCTTCAGGAACACGTTCTGCAGTTGCGCCTCGGTGCCGTACTCGGTCTGCAGGCCAGCCGACAGCGAGTCGTAGGTTTCGACGACGAGCGCCGCGAGCCACGGCCGCATCTTGCGGATCTCGGCAAGCGCCGCCGGATTACCGCGCAGGCGCCCCGCGAGGCGCTGCCACAGCGGATCGGGCAACAGGCGCTGCAGGCACGGGTAGCGGCACACGCCGTACTTCGACACGTCGTCCTGCGATTCGAGCAGATCGTCCGGCGACAGTTCGAGCGCGAGCGTCGGCGACGCCGCGAGCGCCCCGAGGATGCGCGGCCGGAACGGCTGCGCGGGCGGATAGTCGGACGGGTCGCCCGTATGCAGCGTGCCGAGCACGTACAGCGTGACCCTGCCCTTGGTCGCAACGTAGAACGGCATGCGCGCGGGCTGCACGCGCACGGTGCCGCGCGACACCGTGCCGTCCGACACGGCGGGCGCGTGGAAGCCCGGCAGGCTCATGCCGGGCGGCGGGACTTGCGACGGATGGATCGGTGAAGTGGCCGGCGCGCGCCCTTCGGCGCGCGCGGATTCGACGGGAACAGCAACGCTGGCCGCCACGCACGCGCCGGCCAGCGCCGCGCCCGTGACGGTACGCACGCTCCAGCGCCGCGCGTAGCGGTACGCGCGCATCACGCGCGCGCTGCTTGCCCCCGCACGGCGCACGCCGGACGCGCGCGCCGCCAACGCTTCAGGCATTCGCCTCCCCTACCTCCTCGGCCCGATGGCAGGCTACACGCCGGCCGTCCACTTCGCGCAGTTGCGGCTCCTCGACGCGGCAGCGCTCGACCGCGTACGGGCAGCGCTGGTGGAACGCGCAGCCCGACGGCGGATTGAGCGGCGACGGCAGCTCGCCCTGCAGCTTGATCTGCACACGGCGGTCTTCCTCGAAGATCGCCGGCGTCGCCGACATCAGCGCGCGCGTGTACGGATGGCGCGGCCGCGCGTAGATCGTCGCCTTGTCGCCGAGCTCGGCGACGCTGCCGAAGTACATCACCATCACGTCGTCGGCGACGTGCTCGACCACCGACAGGTTGTGCGAGATGAACACGTAGCTCGTCTTGAACTGCTCCTGCAGATCCATGAACAGGTTCAGGATCTGCGCCTGGATCGACACGTCGAGCGCGGACACCGGCTCGTCGGCGACGACGATCCGCGGATCGAGGATCATCGCGCGCGCGATCGCGACCCGCTGGCGCTGGCCGCCCGAGAACATGTGCGGATAGCGCTTCGCGTGCTCGGGCCGCAGGCCGACCGTGCGCATGATCTGCGCGATGCGCGACGCGCGTTCGGCGGCCGTCAGGTTCGCGTTGATCTCGAGCGGCTCGGAAAGCGTCTGCTCGACGGTCTTGCGCGGGTTCAGCGATGCGAACGGGTTCTGGAACACCATCTGCACGCGGCGGCGCAGCTCGGCGACCCGGTGGCGGTCGGCGCCCGCGACGTCCTTGCCGTCGATCGACAGATGGCCGGACGTCGGCGTCTCGATCATTGTCAGCTGCCGCGCGAGCGTCGACTTCCCGCAACCGGATTCGCCGACGACGGCGAGCGTCTTGCCGCGCTTGAGCGAAAACGACACGCCGTTGAGCGCCTTCACCGTGCCCTGGCCGAACATGCCGCGCTTCACCGTGTAGTGTTTCGCGAGCTGGTCGGCGACCAGCACGACGTCGTCATCGTGCGGCGCACGCGTTTCGTGGACTGCATTCATCGTGCGCCTCCCGTCAGGTCGAGGTTGGAAACATTAAGTGGCTTGATGCAGCGCGCACGCATCGCGTCGTTGGCCGGCACCAATGTGTCGAGCGCCGGCCGCGCCTTGCGGCAGTCGTCGACGACGTACTTGCAGCGCGGCGCGAACAGGCACCCGGACGGGCGATCATCGCGGCCCGGCACCATGCCCGGCAATGCGGCAAGGCGACGCGCCCCCTGATTGTGCTCGGGAATCGCCGCGAGCAGCGCTTCGGTGTACGGATGATGCGGCGCACGGAAGATGTCCGGCACGCGGTTGGTCTCGATGACCTCGCCCGCATACATCACCGCGACGCGCTGCGCGACCTCCGACACCACGGCCAGATCGTGCGAGATCAGCACGAGCGCCATCCCGCGCTCCTTCTGCAGCTTCACGAGCAGGTCCATGATCTGCGCCTGGATCGTCACGTCGAGCGCGGTGGTCGGCTCGTCGGCGATCAGCAGCTTCGGGTTGCACGCCACCGCCATCGCGATCATCACACGCTGGTTCATCCCGCCCGACATCTGGTGCGGGAACGCCGTGATGCGGTTCTTCGCATCGGGAATCCCGACCTGGTCGAGCAGCTCGAGCGCGCGCCGATGCAGCGCGTCGCCGCGCAGGCCCTCGTGCAGCTTCAGCACTTCCTTGATCTGATAGCCGACCGTGTAGCTCGGATTCAGGCTCGACAGCGCGTCCTGGAACACCATCGCGATGTCCTTGCCGACGATCTTGCGGCGCGCCTTCGGCGACGCCTTCAGCAGATCGACACCGTTGAACGTGACTTCATCCGCCGTCACCTTGCCCGGCGCGTCGATCAGGCCCATCAGCGCCATCATCGTCACGCTCTTGCCCGAGCCCGATTCGCCGACGACGCCCACCACCTCGCCCGGCGCGATCGACAGGTTGATCCGGTCGACGGCGGGCAGGCCGTTGAAGTTCACCGCGAGATTGCGGATGGTCAGAAGATCTTGGCTCATGTTCACGCCATCCGTTTCAGTTTGGGATCGAGCGCGTCGCGCAGCCCGTCGCCGAGCAGGTTGATCGCGAGCACCGAAATCAGGATCGACAGGCCGGGCATCGTCACGATCCACCATGCGTTGTCGATGTAGTCGCGCGCGGAGGCCAGCATCGCGCCCCACTCGGCGGTCGGCGGTTGCACGCCGAGGCCGAGGAAGCCGAGCGCGGCCGCGTCCAGGATCGCCGACGAGAAGCCGAGCGTCGCCTGCACGATCAGCGGCGCCGTGCAGTTCGGCAGCACCTGCGAGAACATCAGGCGCAGCGTGCCGGCACCGGCCACGCGCGACGCCGTCACGTACTCCTTCTGCAGTTCGCCGAGCGCCGACGCGCGCGTGAGGCGCACATAGGCCGGCAGCGCGACGATCGCGATCGCGAACATCGTGTTGGTGAGGCCCGGGCCGATGATCGCGACGACCGCGACCGCGAGCAGCAGCGACGGCAGCGCGAGCAGCACGTCCATGATGCGCATCACGGGCGTATCGGCCCACTTCTGGAAGAACGCGGCGACCAGCCCGAGCACGATGCCGGGGATCAGCGCGAGCACGACCGACACGAAGCCGATCCAGAACGACATGCGCGCGCCGAACATCAGGCGCGAAAGAATGTCGCGGCCCGCTTCGTCGGTGCCGAGGATGAACTGCCAGTTGCCGCCCGCGAGCCATGCGGGCGGGATCTTCACGTAGTCGCGGTATTGCTCGACCGGGCTGTGCGGGGCGATCAGCGGCGCAAGGAGCGCGACCAGGATCAGCACGAGCACGACGATGCCGGCGCCGACGGCGCCGCGGTTGCGCGAGAAGTTGGCCCAGAACTCGCGCAGCGCGAGCGCACGGCCGCCGGCCGGCGCGGATTCGCTCGGCAGGGTGTTTTGCAGATTGCTCATGGAATTACCTCGTGTGGCGGATGCGCGGATTCAGCACGCCGTACAGCAGGTCGACGACCAGGTTCACGACGATCACGAGCGTCGCGATCAGCAGGATGCCGCCCTGGACGACCGGATAGTCGCGGCGGCCGATCGCATCGATCAGCCACTTGCCGACACCGGGCCACGAAAAGAGCGTCTCGGTCAGCACGGCGCCCGCGAGCAGCGTGCCGATCTGCAGGCCGATCACGGTGACGACCGGGATCAGCGCATTGCGCAGCGCATGCACGACGACCACGCGCGCGGGCGACAGCCCCTTCGCGCGTGCGGTGCGGATGTAGTCCTCGCGCAGCACTTCGAGCATCGACGAGCGCGTCATCCGCGCGATCACCGCGAGCGGGATCGTGCCGAGCACGATCGCGGGCAGGATCAGGTGGCTGACCGCCGACCTGAACGAGCCTTCGTCCGGCGCGAGCAGCGCATCGATCAGCATGAAGCCCGTCGGGTGCGGGAAGTCGTATTCGACGGCGATGCGCCCCGACACGGGCGTCCAGCCGAGATACGACGAAAACACCATGATGAGGATCAGCCCCCACCAGAAGATCGGCATCGAGTAGCCGGTGAGCGCGGTGCCCATCACGCCGTGGTCGACGACCGAGCCGCGTCGCAGCGCGGCGATCACGCCGGCCGGCAGCCCGACCGCGAGCGCGAACACGAGTGCGCACAGCGACAGCTCGACGGTCGCCGGGAAGCGCGCGAAGAATTCGCCCGCAACGCTGGTGTTGGTGATGATCGACGTGCCGAGGTCGCCATGCAGCGCCCGGCCGATGTAGTGGATGTACTGCAGGGGCAGCGGCTGGTCGAGCCCGAGGCGTTTCATCGCCTCCGCATGCATCGCGGGATCGACGCCGCGCTCGCCCATCATCACTTCGATGGGGTCGCCCGGTATCAGGTGAATCAGCGCAAACGCCAGGATGGTGATGCCGATGAAGGTCGGGATCACCATCCCCACGCGGCGCAACACGAATGTGAACATGATGCGTCTCGTATTTTCTTGTGGGAAATGTGCGACCGGCGACGGGAAGCTTTTGGCCTCCCGCCGCCGGATGAATTACCGGTCTCGGTCTTCGGGGACAGCTTACGCCGGTCGTATTACTTCACGCCGACACCGTCGAAGCGTGCGTAGCCGAGCGGCTCGATGCGCATGTCGACCACGTTCTTGCGTACCGGCTGGTAGACCGTCGAGTTCGCGATCGGCGAGAACGGCAGCTGCTGCGCGAAGATCTGCTGGGCCTGCGTGTAGATCTTCGTGCGCGCATCCTGGCCCGTCGTCGTGCGGCCCTTCTGGACCAGCTCGTCGAACGGCTTGTAGCACCAGTGCGAGAAGTTGTTGCCCTTGATCGCCTCGCAGCCGAGCAGCGTGCCGAGCCAGTTGTCGGGGTCGCCGTTGTCGCCCGTCCAGCCGATCAGCATCGTGTCCTGCTCGCCCGTGTGCGCGCGCTTGATGTACTCGCCCCACTCGTACGTGACGATCTTCGCCTTCACGCCGATCTTCGCCCAGTCGGCCTGGATCATCTCGGCCATCAGGCGGGCGTTCGGGTTGTACGCGCGCTGCACCGGCATCGCCCACAGCGTGATCTCGAAACCGTTCGGATAGCCTGCCTTCGTGAGCAGCGCCTTCGCCTTCGCGGTGTCGTTCGGCGCCATCTTCAGGTTCTTGTCGTACGACCATTGGGTCGGCGGCATCGGCGCGCTGGCGGCCTGGCCCGCACCCTGATAGACGGATTCGAGGATCGCCTTCTTGTTGATCGCCATGTCGAGTGCCTGACGCACTTCGAGCTTGTCGACCGGCTTGTGCTCGACGTTGTACGCCAGGTAGCCGAGGTTGAAGCCCGGCTGCGACGGCATGTCGATGCCCGAGTCGGCCTTCAGCGTCGCGATGTCGGCCGGACGCGGATAGCTCATCACCTGGCATTCGTTGCGCTTGATCTTCTGCACGCGCACGCCCGGGTCGGGCGTGATCGAGAAGATCAGCTTCGAGATCTTCACCGCGCCCTTCTTCCAGTAATCAGGATTGCCGTCGAAACGGATCGTCGCGTCCTTCGTGTAGCTGCGGAAGATGAACGGGCCCGTGCCGACCGGCTTCTGGTTGATGTCGGCGGCCTTGCCTGCCTTCATCAGCTGATCGCCGTATTCGGCCGACAGGATCGACGCGAATTCCATCGCCATGTTCTGGATGAACGGCGCGTTCGGCTCGGCCAGCGTGAACTTTACGGTGTACGGATCGACCTTCTCGACCTTCGTGATCAGCTTGTCGAGGCCCATGTCGGTGAAGTACGGGAACGACACCGGGTAGGCCTTGCGGAACGCCTGGTTCGGATCGAGCATGCGTTCGAACGAGAACACGACGTCGTCCGCGTTGAATTCACGCGTCGGCTTGAAGAAGTCGGTCGTGTGGAACTTCACGCCATGGCGCAGGTGGAAGGTGTACACCTTGCCGTCGGACGATACGTCCCACTTCTCGGCGAGGCCCGGCTCGACCTTGGTGCCGCCGCGCTCGAATTCGACGAGGCGGTTGTAGACGGTGAATGTGGCGGCGGTGAAATCGACGCCGGTCGTGAATTGCGCGGAATCGAAACCCGCCGGGCTGCCTTCTGAGCAGTAGACGAGCGTTTTGTTCGGGATCTGTGCGAATGCAGAACCCGCGACGCCGAGCGATGCCGCTGCCACGCCTGCAATGGCGGTAACACGCAGGGTGTGCAACAGACGGTTGTATTCCATGTTTCCTCCAGGTCTCCAGATCGGAACCGGTCCCCCCAGGGGCCGGGTACGCGGATATTACTTGAGCTAGCGATTTTGCAACAAGCTGGAGAAAAAACTCTTCTAGACGCATTCACGCGGGTTTTTGCGGATGTCTCGCGCACGCGAAAAGTGCGTCCGCGCGCACGGGCGACGAATTCGCTCGTCCCGCGCGTGTTTCCTTCGACAACTAAACAATTCGTGTGCGAACGCGAACGAGCGTCGCGCCGATTTCGGGGCCAAGGCCCGCATCGTTGCGGATTTCGAAACGATGATCGCGCTGCAGTGCAGCCGTCAGGCCGGCGCGTCGAGATCCGCGCTGCGCGCGGGCACGAACGCGACCGCGACGATCGACAGCGCGAGCCCGGCCATCACATAGTAGGTCGGCGCCAGCGGCGAACCCGTCGCCTTGATCAGCCACGTGACGATGAACTGCCCGAAACCGCCGAACAGCATCACCGCGACGTTGTACGCGATCGACAGCCCCGTCGAGCGCACGTTGGCCGGGAACAGCTCGGCGATCATCGCGCCGAACGGCCCGTAGTAGCCGGCGAGCGTCACCGACAGCACGGCCTGCACCGCGATCAGCCGCCCGATGCTCGGCGCCGCGTCGAGCCACGCGAACAACGGATACATCAGCGCGAGCGTCAGCACGAGCGACCACAGCGACAGCCCCTTGCGGCCGATGCGATCCGACCACGCGCCCGCGACCGGCGACAGCACCATTAGCAGCAGGTTGCCGACGATCACCGCATAGAACGATTCCGCGTACGGCAGCTTCAGCTGCTTCACCGCGAAGGTCGGCAGATAGCTGATCAGCACGTAGATCGTCACCGTCAGCGCGATCACCGAGCCGAGCCCGCACAGCACCTCGCGCGGGTGGCGCGTGAACACTTCGCCGAGCGTCGCACGGCGTGCGCTTTGCTGCGCATGCAGGAACGCTTCGGAATCCGCGAGATGGCGGCGGATGTAGAAGCCGATCGGGCCGATCACGAGCCCGAGGATGAACGGCACGCGCCAGCCCCAGCTGCGCAGCGCATCGGGCGACAGCCCGCGCGTGACGGCCGCGCCGACGAGCGCGCCGATCAGCAGCGCGGCCGCCTGGCTCGCCATCTGCCAGCTGCCGTAGAAACCGCGCTTGGAGAACGGCGCGGCTTCGATCAAGAGCGCGGTCGCGCTGCCGAATTCGCCGCCCGCCGAGAAACCCTGCAGCAGGCGGCCAAGCACGATCAGGAGCGGGCCGCCGATGCCGATCGCCGCATAGGGCGGTGCGATCGCGAGCAGGAAGATGCCGGCCGTCATCAGCAGGATCACGAGCGACAGCGCGGCCTTGCGGCCCGCGCGGTCGGCGTAAAGGCCGAACACGATGCCGCCGATCGGACGCATGAAGAACGCCACGCCGAACGTCGCGGTGGTCAGCAGCAGCGACGAGTATTCGCTGGTCGTCGGGAAGAACAGCTCGGCGATCACGACCGTCATGAAGCCGAACACCGTGAAGTCGTACCACTCGAGCGCGTTGCCGATCACGGCCGCCACGACCGCGCGCCGGTTCAGCGCACGCTCGGGCCGGATCGTTTTCGTTGAATTCGCAATCGTCGCCATGCGTGCCTCATCCTCGTGAATTCGCCGTGTCGGGCGACGCGGAGCAGTCTGCCGCGGCGCGCTGGTTTGCAGCGAGTGTAGAAAGCGACGGAACCGTTTTCAAGCAATAAAAACGCCCGCCATCTTTCGACGGCGGGCGTTTTGCGGTTTTCGCCACATTGCGGCATCGCACGATGCCGCCACGGACGTCAGCCCATCTTCGTGAATGCGCTGCACCAGCCCTTCGCCGACACCTGCTTGCCGGGGAAGGCGCCGCACGGGCCCGAAGCCGAACCCTTCTTGCCCTGGTACAGCATGCAGGCCGCGCAATCCTGGCCCGCCGCGTATTTCGGATACTTCGCCTTGTCGACCTTCGTGGCATCGGCCTTGTAGCCGAGCGCCACCGCGGCCGGATCGGTTTCCGACAGCATCGGCGCATCGGCCAGCGCTTCACGCGAAAGCGCCAGCGCGGACACGGCACCAATGCTCGTAATCAGGAAACTCCGACGGGATGTTTTCATGGGGGACTCGCTCCAACGTTATCGGTTTGAAAGCTGTTCTGGCGACAGCCGTTCGACAGAATAACGCTCAAGCGAATGAATGTGCGCGCCGAAATGCCGGAGATAAGGGATTTCACACGGGAGCTCACACGGAATTCACACGGCTGGTCCGCACGAAGACGGGCGCGTGCGTCACCCATGCGACGTCATGTCGCCGACGCGCTGCGCGAGCGCGAGCGACGCGGTCAGCCCCGGCGACTCGATGCCGAACAGGTTCACGAGCCCGCGCACGCCGTGCTGCGCCGCGCCCTGCACGATGAAGTCGGCCGGCGGCTCGCCGGGCCCCGCGAGCTTCGGCCGGATCCCCGCGTAGGCCGGCTGCAGCGCATCGTCGGGTAGCCCTGGCCAGTATGTGCGGATCGACGCGTAGAACGCCGGTGCGCGCGCCGGATCGACTTCGTAGCGCAACGCATCGACCCACTCGACGTCCGGGCCGAAACGGGCCTGCCCGGCCAGGTCGAGCGTAAGATGCACGCCGAGCCCGGCGCGGTCGGGCATCGGATAGACGAGGTGCGAGAACGGCGCGCGCCCGGACAGGCTGAAGTAGTTGCCGCGCGCCAGATAGAGCGGCGGCACCCAGCGCGGGTCGAGCCCGCGCGTGCGGCGCGCGAGCGCCTGCGCGCCGAGGCCCGCGCTGTTGATCACGCACGCGGCCTCGATTTCGGTCGGCGCGTCGCCGCCGGTACGCACCACGAAGCGGCCGCCGCGCAGCACGTCGATCGATTCGACCGGGGATTTCACCGCGCACATCGCGCCGTCGCGCTCGGCGTCGCCGAGCAGCGCCAGCATCAGCTGGTGACTGTCCACGATACCGGTGCTCGGCGAGAACAGCGCCTCCGCGCATTCGAGCGCGGGCTCGAGCGTCTGCGCCTCGGCACGCGTGAGCGGCATCAGGTCGAGCACGCCGTTTTCCGCCGCGCGCGCGGCGATCGCCTTCAACTGCTTCACCTGCGCGGCGCTCGTCGCGACGAGCAGCTTGCCCACGCGCCGGTGCGGCACGTGGCGTGTCTCGCAGAACTCGTACAACAGGTCGCGCCCGTGCACGCACGACAGCGCCTTCAGCGAACCGCGCGGGTAATAGAGCCCCGCATGAATCACCTCGCTGTTGCGCGAGCTCGTGCCCGTGCCGATCGCGTCGGCCGCCTCGAGCACGATGGTTTCGCGCCCGCGCGCGGCCAGTTCCCGCGCAATCGCAAGGCCGACGACACCCGCGCCGATCACCACACAGTCCGTCTGCTCCATGGCGTTTCGCGCCGCTTGCGCACCGAGGGGAGAGAAGGGAATTGTACGTCCCGGTCCGCCCGCTTGCCGAACGCCTCCGTATCGGCCTGCACGCGCCACGCGGCGAGGCGCGCGCGGCCGGCTCAGAATCCGATCGGCCGGCGCTTCGTCGCGCCCTCGTCGGCGCGGATGTCGGACGGCGCGATCACGTCGCGGCCGCCGAGCCGCGCGGCGCCGAACGCATGCAGCAGCGCACGGCGCATCGTGCGCGGCGGCGTCGCGGCCAGCACGTCGAGCGCGTCGTCGTCGAGCGTGTCGGGGAAGCGCCGCCCCCACGCGTGCGACGTGCGGATCTCGTCGTAGATCGTCTGCGCGATACGGCGCGCGCCGGCCGCGTCCGGCGGCGCGATCTCGTACACGTTCATCCGGTTCAGCAGCGGCTCCGGAATCGCCTGCGCATCGTTCGCGGTCGCGACCCAGATCACGTTGCCCGCATTGATCGGCACCTCGGCGAATTCGTCGACGAACGCGCGCGCGGTGTCGTGCTCGAGCAACGCGTACAGCGCGCCGAGCGGATCGTATTGCGCGTCGCTGCCGGCCTTGTCGATCTCGTCGACCGCGATCACCGGGTTCGCATAGCTGCCGTTGACGAGCGCCTCGAACACCTTGCCGGGCTTCGCGTTCTTCCATTGCGACGACGCGCCCGACAGGATCCAGCCGGCCGTCAGCGAACTCATCGGCACGTAGTGATACGCGGTGCCGAGCAGTTGCGCGAGCGCCTTCGCGAAATGCGTCTTGCCGATGCCGGGCGGCCCGAGCAGCAGGATCGGCATCAGTTCGAGCCGGTCGTCCGTCTCGAGGCACAGCGCGACCTGCTTGCGCACGTCGTCGAGCGGCTCGGTGAAATTGGGCAGCGCGCCGCCGAGTTCGTCGAATGACGGCATCCGGTTCGGCTTCACGCAAAAGCGCAGATTGCCGGTCTTGAGCATCCGCTCGTAGGTGGCGCGCAGTGCGTCGCTCGCGCTCTCGTTCAAGTCGTTCAACGCGGTCTCGACCTGCTCGAGGTCGTACACCGTGCTCAAGGACGCTACCGCCAGTTCCTGTTTCACCATCGCCGTCGTCATACCAACCTCGCTACCGCTACCGTCACACGATCATCAGACCCTTACGATTTCAGTGTAGCGATCCCGCATCGGCGTGCAAGCAAGCAGCCGCCCCGGTCTGCTGCTAACACCACGCGCACACTGCAGCGCCGCGCGGTGCGGCGTATGATCGATGATTCACCGGCCGCCGCGCCGGCCATGCCACGGCGCCCGCGCGGCGCCGTGCGCTTCGTTTCGAAGGTATGCCGATGTCCATCCCTGCTGCCGTCCCGCGCGCCGACACCGATGCGATCGACGCCGTCGACTCCGCGCTCAAGTCGCGCCGCGCGATTCGCGCGTTCCTGCCGACGCCCGTGCCGCGCGACACGCTCGAGGCGATCCTCGAAGCCGCGAGCCGCGCGCCGTCGGGCACCAACATCCAGCCGTGGCGCGTGTACGTCGCGACCGGCGCGACCCGCGACGCACTCGCCGCGGCCCTGAGCGCCGCGTACGACGATCCGGCGCGCGACGAGAAATACGTCGCCGAGTACGACTACTATCCGCGCGAATGGGTGTCGCCGTATATCGACCGGCGCCGCAAGGTCGGCTGGGACCTGTATGGTCTGTTGAACATCGGCCGCGACGAAAAAGCCCGCATGCACGCGCAGCATGCGCGCAACTTCCGCTTCTTCGATGCGCCCGTCGCGCTGTTCTTCACGCTCGACCGCGTGATGACGCACGGCGCATGGCTCGACTGCGGAATGTTCCTGCAGGGCGTGATGACGGCCGCGCGCGCACGCGGCCTCGACACCTGCCCGCAGGCCGCGTTCGTGCCGTTCCACCGGATCATCGCCGCGCATCTCGGGATGCCGCCCAATGAGCAGCTCGTCTGCGGGATGTCGCTCGGCCATGCGGACCCGGATGCGATCGAGAACCGTCTCGTCACCGAGCGCGCGAGCGTCGCCGAGTTCGCGCGCTTTTTCGCTTGAAAACGCGTGACGCGGACCTACCTTTCGATCAGGACCGGATCGTGCTGCGAACCTGCGGCGATACGTCCTGTCACACCACCGTCCAGATCCATCGGGCGTAAGATGTGCGTCCGTTCCCCGCTACCCCGCGTTTCCGGAGAAGTTTCATGCTGAAACACGGCCTGGCCGTCCTGCTCGCGAGCGCCGCGCTCGCGGCCCATGCGCAGAGCCCCACACCGGCCGTCGTCGCGTGGGAGATCCAGGTGGTGCGCGACGGTCAGACGATCGACACGTTCCAGCAACGCACCACCGTGGGTCAAACCCGTACCGACACCCATCGCTATCCGTCCGCCGTGCCCGTCGGCTGCGGCAATGCCGCGCGCGTCGTGCCGACCGAGCGCTCGCGCTCGGTGACGGTCGCGCCGCTCACCGTCGACGACGCCGCGCACACGGTGTCGCTCGCGCTCGACGTGCAGGAAACCCTCGACGACGAAAACGCGACGCGCAGCGATCCGTGCCTGCCCGCGTCGCCGCGGCAGATCGTCGCGAGCCATCCGGGCCTGTCGGTCGGCGGCGACGCATGGACCGACTGGACGCTCGTCGAGCAGCGCCCGCATCTCGTCTACCGCGTGCGCGCGCACGTCACGAAGGACTGAGCGCCATGTCCGCCGACGCCCTGTCCTTGCCGTTCGCCGAGCCGCACGCCGCGCCCGACGAAATCACCGCGGTCAGCTGGAACCTGCACAAGGGCCGCTCGCCGCTCGGCTTCACCGCATGGAACGCGATGCGCAACTGGATGCAGTCGACGCACGCGGACGTGTATTTCCTGCAGGAGGCGATGGCGCGCCGCATGCCGCGCCCGATGCTCGCCCCCGGCTTCGGCGCGCCGATGGACGACACGGTCGACGACGTGTGGCACTGCCAGGCCACCGAGATCGCGCAGGCGCTCGACTGGCAGATCGCGCTCGGACCGAACGTGTTCAAGCCGTCGTGGCGGCACGGCAACGCGATCCTGTCGCCGCATCCGCTCGACCTCGGCGGCCGCTGGGACATCTCCGCGCACCGCTTCGAGCGGCGCGGGCTGCTGGTTGCGCGCGCGACGCTCGCGGGCGCACGGCCCGTCACGCTGCTGTGCGCGCACCTCGCGCTCACGCGCGCGGCGCGGCTGCGCCAGATGCACTGGATCGCGCACTGGATCGTGCGCAACGCGGGCGACGACCCGCTCGTGCTCGCCGGCGACTTCAACGACTGGCGCAACGATTCGGTCGCGCTGTTCGGCGAGATCGGGCTGTCCGAGGTCGCGACGCTGCTCGGGCAGTCGGGCCGCACGTTCCCCGCGTTCTCCCCGGCGCTCGCGCTCGACAAGATGTTCGTGCGCGGGCTGACGCCGCTCGAATGGCAGGCGCCGTCAGGCGAAACCGCGTGGCTGTCGGACCACCTGCCGTATATCGCGCGGCTGCGCCTCGATCCGCAGTGACGCGGTAGCGCGGCAGCAGGACTGCGCGCCAGAGTAGCGATTTGCCGGCCCGCCGCCGCGCCCGCCATGAGTATTCGTGCGTCGCGTTCCTGTTCGCGAGCCCGCGTGCGCAGCGCGGCTACCGCCGCGCGCGGCGTCCACTCGACGCGCTGTGCGGCGCCGCGCTCGTCGGCCTGGGCGCGAAGCTCGCGGCCGATCGCTGAAAGCCGGTTGCAAGATTTCGTTGCGCCAAATCCGCGCAGCCACGCGGGTCAAGCCCGCATCTGCCCCAAGCAGGGTAAAATAACCAGTTCCTCAATCGTCTGTCATCGAGAAGGCGCGTGTCCGACGCGCCGGCCGGCCGATCCGCGATCGGGCCGACGCACTCGGTTTTTTGCCCGTTTTTGGGCCCGTTACACGCGTCCGCTACGCGCGTCCGTTTTCAAAGCCATGAGCAAATACGACACCGCCACCGTCCAATCCGTCCATCACTGGACCGACACGCTTTTCAGCTTCACCTGCACCCGTGAGCCGAGCCTGCGCTTCAACAACGGCGAATTCACGATGGTCGGCCTCGAGGTCGACGGCAAGCCGCTCGCGCGTGCCTACTCGATCGTCAGCCCGAACTACGAAGAGCACCTCGAATTCTTCAGCATCAAGGTCCAGAACGGCCCGCTGACGTCGCGCCTGCAGCACCTGAAGGTGGGCGACTCGGTGCTGATCGGCAAGAAGCCGACCGGCACGCTCGTCGCCGACAACCTGCTGCCCGGCAAGACGCTGTGGATGCTGTCGACCGGCACGGGCCTCGCCCCATTCATGTCGATCATCCGCGACCCGGACATCTACGAACGCTTCGACAAGGTCATCCTGACGCACACCTGCCGCCTGAAGGGCGAGCTGGCGTACATGGACTACATCAAGCACGACCTGCCGGGCCACGAGTACCTGGGCGACATCATCAAGGAAAAGCTCGTCTACTACCCGACGGTCACGCGCGAGGCGTTCGACAACGAGGGCCGGATCACCGACCTGATCGCGACGGGCAAGCTGTTCACGGACCTCGGCGTGCCGGCGTTCTCGCCGGAAAACGACCGCGTGATGCTGTGCGGCAGCACCGCGATGCTGAAGGACACGACGGACCTGCTGAAGCAGGCCGGCCTGGTCGAAGGCAAGAACAGCGCGCCGGGTCACTACGTGATCGAACGCGCATTCGTGGACTGATCGATCCCCGAATTTGTGCAGCATCAAGAACCGGAGCAAAAGCTCCGGTTTTTTTTTGCCCCTACTTGGCGAATTCGTAACAAACCACGATCATTCCACGGCAAATCGTTACATTTTGATACGCACCATCCAGGTGCTTCCGTGTCAGTGTTTTTCCTACAACAGCTTCACTCGGATTATTCACATTTACCCTTAAATGTCCGCCTGGCATGACGTTTTCCAAATTTTTGAGATATTATTCGCCCCGCGCGGTCGCCGATTCGGCGACCATTGGAGGGTCGGACTCAAACGTTACAAGATGTAACTTTTGTTACCTCGGTACGGGGCGATTCTCTGGCGGCTGCCGTCATCGAAACGGCAGCCGATCCAGGCAGCCAGCCGGTGTCCGAACCGCTTTCTGATAGCAGGGAGAGTCATGGTTACGTCGCTCAATGCGCCCACGGGCGCTCACGCCCCGTTCCCGTCGCAGCCGCTCGACTGCGACGCAGCCGCGCCCGTGGCCGAAGCCCTGCCCGAACACGACACGTCCGCCGCCCGGATCGCGGCGCTGTCCCTCCAGCTGATGATTGCCGACGAGGCGGCCCGCCGCCATCTCGCCGGCGAGCTGCATGACGGACTCGGCGCCGAACTCACCGCCGCGCGTTTCGCGCTGGCAAACGTTCAAACGTGGCTGCCGGCCGATGCGCCGGACGGCTGCCTGCGCGCGCTCGAGCTGGCGCAGCAGGCGCTCGACTCCGCCACCGACGCCAACCGCCAGCTGATCGACGAGCGCGACACGCCGGCACTCGACGGCGGCGTCGTCGGCGCCCTGTCGACGTGGGTCGACAGCCACACGGCCCGCACCGGCCTGCGCACGAGCTTCGTCTGCGCGGCCGACGCGCGACTCACGCAGCTCGGCGGCGCCGGCGCGCTCGCCATCTTCCGCGTCGCGCAGGAAGCGCTGTCGAACGTCGCGAAGCATGCGCGCGCGACATCCGTCGACGTGCAGATCGACACCGACGACTCGCATATGTCCCTGATCGTCACCGACGATGGGACCGGTCTTGCACGTAGCCGGCGCACCGGCTACGGTCTCGCCGGAATGCGCGCACGCTGCGAGGCGTTCGGCGGCAGCTTCGACGCGAGCGCACCGGAAGCGGGGCGCGGCACGCGCGTCACCGCGCGCTTCGCGTGGGACTCGCTGTTCGCGGAGCCGGCGGCCGCGCGCCGCGCATCGCTTTCGTGAGGCCCTCATGAGCCTGAACATCCTGCTCGTGGACGATCACGCGATCGTCCGGCAAGGGATCCGCCATCTGCTGATCGACCGCGGCATCGCGCGTCACGTGACCGAAGCCGAGACCGGCAGCGATGCGGTGGCCGCCGTCGACCGCCAGGCCTTCGACGTGATCCTGCTCGACATCTCCTTGCCGGACACGAACGGCATCGAGGTGCTCAAGCGCATCAAGCGCAAGCTGCCGGGCGCGCCGGTGCTGATGTTCTCGATGTATCGCGAGGACCAGTACGCGGTGCGCGCGCTGAAGGCCGGCGCGGCCGGCTACCTGTCGAAGACGGTGAATGCCGCGCAGATGATCGGCGCGATCCAGCAGGTCGCGGCCGGCCGCAAGTACGTGAGCCCGGCGATGGCCGAGGCGCTTGCCGAATACGTGTCGTTCGAGAACGAACCGCTGCCGCACGAGAAGCTGTCCGACCGCGAATACCAGACGCTCTGCATGCTGGCGTCGGGCAAGCGCCTCACCGACATCGCGAACACGCTGTCGCTGTCGGTGAAGACGGTCAGCGTGTACCGGTCGCGGCTGCTCGAGAAGATGCGGCTGTCGAACAACGCGGAACTGACGTTCTACGTGATGAGCAACCGGCTCGTCGACATGGCGCCCGCGTCGGGCGCCTGATTCATCGTCCTCGCCGCGCCGGCCGGCTCCGCGCCGGGCCCGGTGCGCCGAACGACGCACACAAGCGCTTGTTTTATCGGACGATTCCCGAGCGCGCCGCTGCGCCGCAGCAGGTCTTCCACGCCAAATCGGCTAAAATTACGGGTTTTCACTCACTCGGCGCCGCCGCGCTCGCGCGCGCTGGAGACTCATCCGCAATGTCCCTCTTCCGCAAGAAAAACGTCGATCGCATGATCGCCGGCGCACACGGCGCCGGACTCAAGAAAGCGCTCGGCGCAATCGACCTCACCTTCCTCGGGATCGGCGCGATCATCGGCACCGGCATCTTCGTGCTGACCGGCACGGGCGCCGTGCAGGCCGGCCCCGCGCTGATGCTGTCGTTCGTGATCGCCGCGATCGCGTGCGGCCTCGCGGCGCTGTCGTACGCCGAATTCGCGTCGACGATTCCGGTCGCGGGCTCGATCTACACCTACTCGTACGCGACGCTCGGCGAGCTCGTCGCCTGGATCATCGGCTGGGACCTGATGCTCGAATACGGCCTCGCGGCGTCGGCCGTGTCGGTCGGCTGGTCGGGCTACCTGCAGTCGCTGCTGCAGGGCTTCGGGCTCACGCTGCCGACCGTGCTGACGGCCGCGCCCGGCGCGATTCCGGGCGTCGTCACGTGGTTCAACCTGCCGGCGTTCCTCGTGATGCTGGTGATCACGACGCTGCTGTCGATCGGCATCCGCGAGTCGACCCGCATCAACAACATCATGGTGTTCATCAAGGTGTCGGTCGTGCTGCTCGTGATCGCGGTCGGCGTCTTCCACGTCACGCCAGCGAACTGGAAGCCGTTCATGCCGCACGGCTGGAACGGCGTGTTCGGCGCGGCGGCCGTGATGTTCTTCGCGTTCATCGGCTTCGACGCGGTGTCGTCGGCGGCCGAAGAAGTGAAGAATCCGAAACGCGACCTGCCGATCGGCATCATCGCGTCGCTCGCGGTGTGCGCGGTGCTGTACGTGACGGTCGCGGCAGTCGCGACCGGCATCGTGCCGTCGGCGCAGTACGCGAACGTGTCGCACCCGATCTCGTATGCGCTGCAGATCGCCGGCGAGAAGTGGGTCGCGGGCTTCATCGATCTCGGCGCGGTGCTCGGCATGCTGACCGTGATCCTCGTGATGAGCTACGGCCAGACGCGCATCATCTTCGCGATGTCGCGCGACGGGCTGCTGCCGGCGGCGCTGTCGCGCGTGCATCCGCGCTACGCGACGCCGTTCCTGACGACCTGGCTCGTCGGCCTGTTCTTCGGGCTGATCGCCGCGCTCGTGCCGCTCAACGTGCTCGCCGAGCTGATCAACATCGGCACGCTCGCCGCGTTCTCGATGGTGTCGATCGCGGTGCTGGTGCTGCGCCGCACGCACCCGGAACTGCCGCGCGCATTCCGCTGCCCGGGCGTGCCGGTGGTGCCGATCCTCGCGGTCGGCGCGTGCCTGTTCCTGATGCTGAACCTGCAACCCGTCACGTGGGCCGCGTTCGGCATCTGGCTCGTCATCGGCCTCGTGATCTACTTCCTGTATTCGCGGCACCACTCGAAGCTCGCGCACGGTCAGCACGACGCGCATTGACCGCCGTCGCTGCGCGCGCACGCCGCGCGCAGCGGCACGACGCCACGCCGGGCCGTCACCGGCCCCGTGCGCGCCCCCTCCCCGCCGGAACCCGCCCGGCCATCGGCGCCCCTTGAGCGTGGCGCACCACACGCACCACACGCGCCGCCGCGCCCCGCCCGCACCCGCCCGCACCCGATCGCTGCCCGATCGTCGCGATTTCTTGCCCGATCGTCCGGATTTGCCCGCACGATTTGCACGCTGCCAGCACGCGCGCGCCGGGCGGTTCATAATCCGGCCATCGAACGATGGCCCGGCCCGGCGGGCCGTCCGGCAACAGGAACGGAATGATGGAAAGCGTCGATCTCGATGTACTGAAATCCAGCGCGCGCTGGCTCGACGAAGGGCGCCGCGTGCTGCTCGTGACGGTCGTGAAGACGTGGGGCTCGTCACCCCGCCCCGAGGGCGCGATGCTCGCGGTGCGCGAGGACGGCCTCGTGGTCGGCTCCGTGTCAGGCGGCTGCATCGAGGACGACCTGATCGCCCGCGTGCATGCGAGCGGGATCGCGGCCGATGCACGCCCGGAAGCCGTCAAGTACGGCGTGACGGCCGAGGAAGCACACCGCTTCGGGCTGCCCTGCGGCGGCACGATCCAGCTCGTGCTGGAGCCGCTCACGCCCGACAGCGGGATCGCCGCGCTGTGCGCGGAAGTCGAGGCCGGCCGCCTCGTCACGCGCACGATGACGCTCGCGACCGGCCGCGCGTCGCTGTCGCCCGCGCAGGCGACCGACGGGCTCGCGTTCGACGGCGACCGGCTCGTGACGATACACGGGCCGCGCTACCGGATGCTCGTGATCGGCGCGGGGCAGTTGTCGCGCTATCTGTGCCAGATCGCGGTCGGGCTCGATTATCAGGTGACGGTCTGCGATCCGCGCGAGGAGTACACGGATGCGTGGGACGTGACGGGCACGCGCGTCGTACACACGATGCCCGACGACACGGTGCTCGACATGAAACTCGACGCGCGTTCGGCCGTGATCGCGCTCACGCACGACCCGAAGCTCGACGATCTCGCGCTGATGGAGGCACTGAAGACGCCCGCGTTCTACGTGGGCGCGCTCGGCTCGCGGCGCAACAACGCCGCCCGGCGCGAGCGGCTGCTCGAATTCGACCTGAGCGAGGCGGAACTGGCGCGGCTGCACGGGCCGGCCGGCATCTACATCGGCAGCCGCACGCCGCCGGAAATCGCGATCTCGATCCTCGCCGAGATCACGGCCGCGAAGAACAACGTGTCGCTGCCGACGATCCTGCAGGTCGAGGGCGCGAAGGCCGCCCGCGAGATCGCGGCGAACAGCGGCGCGACCTGCGGCCTCTGAAGCTAGTTGCCCCGTGGCGCATGGCCGTGCCGGAGGCCGTCATGCGCCGGCGGACAACCGGCGCACGTCGATGGTCAAGTCAGGCGAGACCCGCGGCGAGCGCCGCGGCGACGGAGCCTGCCACCAGCACGACGCCGACCGTGCGGCGCTTGTTCAGCTCGGTCCACAGCAGCACGCCCGTCAGCGACAACAGGATCAGCGAACCGGCGATCGTGTCCATCAGCAGCACCCAGCCGAGATTCATGCCGACGCCGCGATGCAGGTTGTTCAGCGTGGTCAGGAACGTATTGCCGGTGCGCTTCACCGATACGTAGCCATTGCCGACCCAATATTCGGCCTGCAGGCTCTGGTGCGGACCGAACAGGCCCATCTGCCAGTGCTCCGGCTGCATCACGCGCTTGTCGCCCCAGGCGACCGGCTGCGCAGGCTCCTTGCGCACGCGGCCCGGCCGGCCGTCGAAGTGCAGTTCGTGCTGCAGCCACTTCGTCATCGCGGCCGGCGACTTCGGCGCCGGATCCGGCAACGCGATCTGCATCTGCTCGACCTGCGGTTCGCCGGTCGGGATCTTCAGCGGTGGCGCACGGTGGTTGAGCAGCACGCCCGTCACGCCGAACAGCAGCCCGAGCACCGCGCCCCAGAGCCCGACCCAGCCATGCACCTTGCGCAGCCATTTGATGAAGGTCGCGCGGCGCGAGCGCTGGCGGCGCGTCGCCAGTTCGGCGTCGCTCAGGGGCCGTGCGGCCGGATGCAGCACGGTGACGCCCGCTGGGGGCCTGCCCGCCTGCGGCGGGGCGATCGTTTCGGGCGCGTTCACGCGAGAGTATCCATTTGTTCAAAGCAACGGGCAGCGCACGAAAAACGCGCGCCGCCCGGATAACATGAAAATGAGAATGGATATCATTACACAAATGGCGCGGCCGCTCAATCCCACGGCGAACGTCGGCCGACAAGAAAATCAGGCGATAACCGACGAAGCGCGCGGATTGCACGCCAATCCATGTCAATAGAAGGAAATGCCGGCGAAATGATTGTGAAAGACTGTGACAGCGTCTCGCAAGGAAAACGGGCCGGCGAACGCTCAGCGGCGCAGCGGCGGTAGCGGAAAGTGCGGGGCGACGTCGCCCGGCCCGGGCTCAGTCCGATCGAGCGCGTACAGCCATGCCAGCAGATCCGCGACGGCCTGGTAAAGCTGCGGCGGAATCCGGTCGTCGAGATCGACCTGCATCAGCAGCGACACCATCTCCGGCGCGGTATGCACGTACAGCCCGGCATCCCGCGCACGAGCGACGATCATCTCGGCGAGCAGGCCGTACCCCTTCGCAACCACGCGCGGCGCGGTATCGCCCCCCTTCGGATCGTAGACGAGCGCGGTCGCGCGCTTGCGGGACGCCATGCTCATCGCGGCACCTCGTCGTCGGCGCCCGGCGTGCCGCCCGCCGCGCTGCGCGCATACGCGGCGGCTGCCGCCTGCGCGACGAGCGGGTCGAAGCCGTCCGGTTCGTCGCCGACCGCACGGATCGACAGTCCGCCGAGCTGCAGCCCCGATCCCTCGAACCGCTGCCGCAGCGCGGCCTCGTTCCGCGTGAGCCGGTCGGCGCCGGCCGAATTCGCGCGCAGTCGCGCGACGAGTTGCGCGCCATTGAGCACCAGCTCCGCGTCGACCGTGCCGAGCGACGGTAACGTGAGCGTCAGCCGCGTGCGCCATGCGATCCCGCTTCCTGCATCGTCGCCGCCGCGCGACGCGTGGCCGCCCGGATCGTCGGGCTCGATCGTCCAGTCGAG
Organism: Burkholderia sp. Bp9012; assembly: GCF_003853825.1. NCBI lineage: Bacteria > Pseudomonadati > Pseudomonadota > Betaproteobacteria > Burkholderiales > Burkholderiaceae > Burkholderia > Burkholderia sp. Bp9012. Next base: position 65,284 of record NZ_QTQA01000016.1, read on the forward strand.
GCGCGCCCCGGGCCACGCCTCGCCCGCCCAGCGGAACTGGTCGGTCGCGAGCGCATCGAGCTGCTGCCGGACGATCGGCACGGCGGCCGGATGTACGGGAGCCGGTGCCTGCGCCTGCGGATCGGCCAACGCGGCGCCCAGTTCGGCGCGCGCGGGCGTCCAGCGCGTGTCGGGGCGGTCGCCGAGCGGGTCGGTCGTCGCGGCCGTGACCGACGCCGCACCTTGCCGAGCGGCGGCAGCCGCGTTCTGTGCAAGCTCGCGCGGCACCGCACCGCCGGACGCGGGCGTGCCCGGCTGCGTGGCCGTTCGCGCCGTCGTCGGTAGCGGCAGGCGCTGCGCGAGCAGTTCGTCGAGCACGTCGGGTGCGTCGTGCTGCGCGGCATCCGGGGCGGGCTGCACCGGCGCGGTCATGAGCCGCGCCTGCGGTTCGCGCATCAGCGCGGCGAGCGGGCGCTGGCCGGCCAGCCACTGCGCGAGATGGGATTCGTAAAAGAGGCCGCTTTCGCTCACGGCCTGCGCGAGCGCCGCACGCAGCGCCGCGACGGGCGGCGCGGCCGCCGCATCGCGCGCGGCCGCGACGTCAGACGCAGGCGTTGCGGTGGAAGGCGCGGCGGCGGACGCAGCCGGAACGGCGGCCGGCTGCCCGTCGGGCGGCACGGCCGCCGCCGTGCTCAGCAACACGGCAGGATCGGCCAGCAGCGGCGTGCGCCCGGCGATCACGGGCGTCGCGATGCCGCCCGAGCGCGAGATCGCGTCGAGCACGAGCGCGACCTCGGACAGCGCGGTCTGCGCGGATGCCGGTGGTGCCGCCGGCGGGGCCCCTGTCGAAGACGGCGACGACGCGCCGGCGCCCGGCGTGCCGACCTGCGCGGTCGCGCCGCCGCCAGCGGGCGCCGTCACGGAGCCGGTCAGCAGGCTGTCGAGGCGACTCGCCAGCAGGGCGGCCGCAACGGAGTCGATACCGGTCATGATCGGAGCCTGCTCACCTCAGCCACATCGTTGGGAAGCCGGGCAGGCGGCAACCGCCGCCCCGGCAAACGGGCACTACCCGCGAGCGCGGTAGAGATCGGTCAATACCTGGGTCGAGCGCCGCGCCTCGAACAGCGCGGACAGCCGGGCGACTTCCGGGCTCGCGAGATCGCGGATCGCGGCGTCGTCAGCGAGGATGCGGCGGATCAGCCCGAGCTTGCGACCGAGGTCGGCCTGGTCGAGCGCGACGCCCGGATCGGCCTCCTTCAGCCCATCGACGAGACGCAGGAATTCGGCCTGCAACTCCGGCAGCGCGCTCCACTCCGCGCCGCGCGCCGCGGACAGCATGCGGCCCGAAACAGCCGCGAGCGCCTCGTAGCGAGCGAAGTATTCGGCCTTGAGATTCATCGTGCCGCGCCCGCCGCCTGTTGCGCGGCCATGCGTGCGACTTCCGGAGCGATGCCCGTCCACGCTTCCTCGAGCGTCGCGAGCAACCCGTCGACCTCGACCAGCATCGCGTCGCTCGCGTGCATGTTGGCTTCCAGCAGGCGCCGGCCGATATACGTGTACAGCGCGTCGAGGCGCCCGGCGATCTGGCCCCCCGCGTCGCGGTTCAGCGACGCCTGCAGGCCGCTCTCGACGATCCCGATCGCCTTGCCGATCGCTTCGCCGCGTGCGGGCACGTTGCCCTGCTGCAGATGCATGCGCGCGAGCGCGATGGCCTGGCGCGCGCCCTGGTACAGCATCGCGATCAGCCGGTGCGGGGAGGCGCCCATCACCCCCGTCTCGACGCCGACACGCGCGTATGCACTGGCTCCAGCGTGTCCTGGGGAAAACATGCGCTTCTCCTTGTGTTGCGTTGGCTATGCGGTGGCCGCCGCGCTGCAATGCATGAAGCGGCCTTGTTCCAGAGTTATCGGAAGGGAATTGAAAAGCTTTAGGCGCACGGGCCGCCGGCCGGACCGGCAGGCCGCTCACCGGGCGCGTCGCCGGTCGGCCGCCCGTGGATGTCCATCGCCGGCTGGCCGTCCCGGGTTGCCGGGCCCGTCACACGGACATCTGCATGATGTCGTTGTAGGCGCTCACGAGCTTGTTGCGGACCTGGAGCCCGAACTGGAAACCGATGTTGGCCTTCTGCATGTCGACCATCACGTCGTTCAGCGACACGTTCGCCGCGCCGACCTCGAACGCCTGCGCCTCGCCGAGCGCGTGCTTCTGGTCGCCGCTGATCTTGTCCAGCGACGCCTTCATCGCGCTCGCGAACGTGCCGGCCGTCGCCGCGCCCGAACCGGCGAGCGCCGCCGTCGGGCTCGCGACGCCGCCGCTCGCCTGCGCGGCCATCGCCTGCATCTGTTGCAACACCGAACCGATTCCGCTGACGTTGGCAGCCATGCTGTCCCCAGACATATGAGAGTAGAGACCCGGACGCACCGGGCGCTCCGACGGCGCCGCACGACGCGCACCATGCCGGATCGCGAAAAAGGATAGCAGCGCGGCGCGCGCCAAAGCCGCGAAAGTACGGGGGAAACCCCGCTCTTTTCAGTCGATCGGAGTCGCGCTCCGGTCCCGATAATCGCATCGTGTCATTGTCCGTCCGCTCGTCCGAGCGGCTCAGTCGTCCCGCTCCGGAGAAATTCCACGCATGGATTCGCAGGCCAACTCGCTGATCAACCCCGACGCCCGCACGGGCCTCGCCAGCCCGGTGCCAGGCGCCACCGCGGCCGCCGCGTTGCCGGGAGCAGGCGGCGCCGGCGCGGACTTCGGGTTCGGCGGCTTCGCGGAACGCATCCCCGGCATCACGCGGATGAAGGGCAACCCGAAACTGCCGTTCGTGATCGCCGTCGCGCTCGCCATCGCCGCGATCACCGCGCTCGTGCTGTGGAGCCGCGCGCCCGACTATCGCGTGCTGTACAGCAACCTGTCGGACCGCGACGGCGGCGCGATCATCACCGCGCTCCAGCAGGCAAACGTTCCCTACAAGTTCGCCGACGCCGGCGGCGCGATCCTCGTGCCGTCGAACCAGGTACACGAAACGCGCCTGAAGCTCGCCGCGATGGGCCTGCCCAAGGGCGGCTCGGTCGGCTTCGAGCTGATGGACAGCCAGAAATTCGGCATCAGCCAGTTCGCCGAGCAGGTGAACTACCAGCGCGCGCTCGAAGGCGAGCTGCAACGCACGATCGAGTCGATCAACGCCGTGAAGACGGCGCGCGTGCATCTGGCGATCCCGAAGCCGTCGGTGTTCGTGCGCGACAAGGAAGCGCCGAGCGCATCGGTGTTCGTCGACCTCTACCCGGGCCGCGTGCTCGACGAGGGCCAGGTGCAGGCGGTCACGCGGATGGTGTCGTCCGGCGTGCCCGACATGCCGGCCAAGAACGTGACGATCGTCGACCAGGACGGCAACCTGCTGACGCAGACCGCGTCGGCCACCGGCCTCGACGCGAGCCAGCTCAAGTACGTGCAGCAGGTCGAGCACAACACGCAAAAGCGCATCGACGCGATCCTCGCGCCGATCTTCGGCACCGGCAACGCGCGCTCGCAGGTCAGCGCGGACATCGATTTCTCGAAGCTCGAGCAGACCTCGGAAAGCTACGGCCCGAACGGCGCGCCGCAACAGGCCGCGATCCGCAGCCAGCAGACCAGCAGCGCGACCGAACTCGCGCAGGGCGGCGCATCGGGCGTGCCGGGCGCGCTGTCGAACACGCCGCCGCAGCCGGCCTCCGCGCCGATCGTCGCCGGCAACGGCCAGAACGGGCCGCAGTCGACGCCCGTCAGCGACCGCAAGGACCAGACGACCAACTACGAGCTCGACAAGACGATCCGCCACGTGGAGCAGCCGATGGGCAACGTGAAGCGGTTGTCGGTCGCCGTCGTGGTCAACTACCAGCCGGTCGCCGACGCGAAGGGCCACGTGACGATGCAGCCGCTGCCGCCCGCGAAGCTCGCGCAGATCGAGCAGCTCGTGAAGGACGCGATGGGCTACGACGAGAAGCGCGGCGACTCGGTCAACGTCGTGAACAGCGCGTTCTCGACCGCCACTGACCCGTACGCCGACCTGCCGTGGTGGCGCCAGCCGGACATGATCGCGATGGCGAAGGAAGCCGCGAAGTGGCTCGGCATCGCGGCGGCCGCGGCGGCGCTCTATTTCATGTTCGTGCGCCCGGCGATGCGCCGCGCGTTCCCGCCGCCCGAGCCGGCCGCACCGGCACTCGCGGCGCCGGAGGATCCGGTCGCGCTCGACGGCCTGCCCGCCCTGGAACAGGCGGACGAGCCCGATCCGCTGCTGCTCGGCTTCGAGAACGAAAAGAACCGCTACGAACGCAACCTCGACTACGCGCGCACGATCGCCCGCCAGGATCCGAAGATCGTCGCCACCGTCGTGAAGAACTGGGTGTCCGATGAACGCTGAAGGCCTGACCAAGAGCGCGCTGCTGCTGATGTCGATCGGCGAGGAAGAGGCCGCTGAAGTATTCAAGTTCCTCGCTCCGCGCGAGGTGCAGAAGATCGGCGCCGCGATGGCCGCGCTGAAGAACGTCACGCGCGAGCAGGTCGAGGAGGTGCTGCACGAGTTCGCGAAGGAAGCCGAGCAGCACACCGCGCTGTCGCTCGATTCGAGCGAGTACATCCGCTCGGTGCTGACCAAGGCGCTCGGCGAGGACAAGGCCGGCGTGCTGATCGACCGGATCCTGCAGGGCAGCGACACAAGCGGCATCGAGGGCCTGAAGTGGATGGACTCGGCCGCCGTCGCGGAACTGATCAAGAACGAGCATCCGCAGATCATCGCGACGATCCTCGTGCACCTCGACCGCGACCAGGCGTCGGAGATCGCGTCGTGCTTCACCGAGCGGCTGCGCAACGACGTGCTGCTGCGGATCGCGACGCTCGACGGCATCCAGCCGGCCGCGCTGCGCGAGCTCGACGACGTGCTCACCGGCCTGCTGTCCGGCAGCGACAACCTGAAGCGCAGCCCAATGGGCGGCATCCGCACCGCGGCCGAGATCCTGAACTTCATGACGAGCAATCACGAGGAAGGCGTGCTCGAAAGCGTGCGCCAGTACGACGCCGACCTCGCGCAGAAGATCGTCGACCAGATGTTCGTGTTCGAGAACCTGCTCGACCTCGAGGATCGCGCGATCCAGATGGTGCTGAAGGAAGTCGAGTCGGAAACGCTGATCATCGCGCTCAAGGGCGCGCCGCCCGCGCTGCGCCAGAAATTCCTCGCGAACATGTCGCAACGCGCGGCCGAACTGCTCGCCGAGGATCTCGACGCGCGCGGCCCGGTGCGCGTGTCCGAAGTCGAGACGCAGCAGCGCCGCATCCTGCAGATCGTGCGCAACCTCGCCGAGAGCGGCCAGATCGTGATCGGCGGCAAGGCGGAAGACGCGTATGTCTGATTCCGCGCGCGAGCTCGCCGGCACCCTCACCGCGTACCAGCGGTGGGAGATGGCGTCGTTCGATCCGCCGCCGCCCCCGCCGCCGCCCGACGATGCGGCAGCGGCGGCCGCCGCGCTCGCCGAGGAACTGCAGCGCGTGCGCGACGCCGCGCATGCCGAAGGCCATGCGGCCGGCCACGTCGAAGGCCAGGCACTGGGTTACCAGGCCGGGTTCGATCAGGGGCGCGAACAAGGCTTCGAGGCCGGCCAGGCCGAAGCACGCGAACAGGCCGCGCAGCTTGCGGCGCTGGCCGCGTCGTTTCGCGAGGCCGTGTCGGGCGTCGAGCACGATCTCGCGTCCGAGCTCGCGCAGCTCGCGCTCGACATCGCGCAGCAGGTCGTGCGCCAGCACGTGAAGCACGATCCGGCCGCGCTCGTCGCGGCCGTGCGCGACGTGCTCGCCGCCGAGCCGGCGTTGTCCGGCGCGCCGCATCTCGTGGTGAATCCGGCCGACCTGCCCGTCGTCGAAGCCTATCTGCAGGACGATCTCGATACGCTCGGCTGGAACGTGCGCACCGACGCGTCGATCGAGCGCGGCGGCTGCCGCGCGCACGCCGCGACCGGCGAGGTCGACGCGACGCTGCCCACCCGCTGGCAACGCGTCGCCGCCGCGATCGGCAAGGTGAGCGCATGGTGACGCCCACGCCCGAATCGGTGCTGCACGACGGGATGACACCGCTCGAGCGCGAGCTCGCACTCGCGTCGTTCGGCCCCGATGCGTTGTTCGACCTCGAAGCATCGCATGGCGCCGCGCACGGCACGCACGCGCCCGCGACGGATACCGCCGGCGATGCGCCGCGCGCGCCGCACAATCCGCACCTCGCGCACTGGCGCACGCACCTGAACGGGCTCGCGGCCCGCAGTCACCGCGCGCTGCCGCTGCGCCCGTGCGGGCGCCTCACGCGCGCCGCGGGCCTCGTGCTCGAGGCGATCGGGCTGCGCCTGTCGGTCGGCGCCGAATGCACGATCGAATTGCCGCCCGGCAGCACGCTGCCGCACGCGGAAGCGGAAGTCGTCGGCTTCGCCGGCGATCGCCTGTTCCTGATGCCGACCACCGACGTCGCAGGCGTCTTGCCCGGTGCGCGTGTGTGGCCACGGGAAAGCGCGCCCGTCGCCGATCCGCTCGCCGGTGCGAAGCGGCTGCCGGTCGGCTGGGAAATGCTCGGGCGCGTGGTCGACGCGTCGGGCCGCCCGCTCGACGGCCTCGGCCCCCTCGCGTCGAAGGTCGACGCACCGCTGTCGGCGCCGTCGATCAACCCGCTCGATCGCGAACCGATCCATCACGTGCTCGACGTCGGCGTGCGCGCGATCAACGGCCTGCTCACCGTCGGCCGCGGGCAGCGGATGGGCCTGTTCGCCGGCTCCGGCGTCGGCAAGTCGGTGCTGCTCGGCACGATGGCGCGCTACACCAGCGCGGAAGTGATCGTGATCGGGCTGATCGGCGAACGCGGCCGCGAAGTGAAGGAGTTCATCGAACAGATCCTCGGCGAGGACGGGCTCGCGCGCTCGGTCGTCGTCGCAGCGCCGGCCGACGTGTCGCCGCTGCTGCGGATGCAGGGCGCGGCCTACGCGACGTCGCTCGCCGAGTATTTCCGCGACCAGGGCAAGCACGTGCTGCTGCTGATGGATTCGCTGACGCGTTACGCGATGGCGCAGCGCGAGATCGCGCTTGCGATCGGCGAGCCGCCCGCGACCAAGGGCTATCCGCCGTCGGTATTCGCGAAGCTGCCCGCGCTCGTCGAGCGCACCGGCAACGGGCCCGAAGGCGGCGGCTCGATCACCGCGTTCTACACGGTGCTGACCGAAGGCGACGACCAGCAGGACCCGATCGCCGATTCGGCGCGCGCGATCCTCGACGGCCATATCGTGCTGTCGCGCGCGCTCGCCGAAGCCGGCCACTATCCGGCGATCGACATCGAGGCGTCGATCAGCCGCGCGATGACCGCGCTGATCGACGAAACGCATCTCGACCGCGTGCGGCAGTTCAAGCAGATGCTGTCGCGCTACCAGCGCAATCGCGACCTGATCGCGGTCGGCGCCTATGCGCCCGGCCGCGACGCGCAGCTCGACCGCGCGATCGCGCTCTACCCGCGCATCGAATCGTTCCTGCAGCAGGGCTTTCGCGAATGCGCGCCGTTCGCGTCGAGCCTCGGCGCGCTCGATGCGCTGTTCGACGTACACGGAGGCTGACCCCGATGGCACACGGCTTTCCCCTTCAGCTCCTGCTCGACCGCGCGCAGGAAGATCTCGACACGGCCGCGAAGCAGCTCGGCACCGCGCAGCGCGACCGCACCGCGGCCGCCGACCAGCTCGATGCACTGCTGCGCTATCGCGACGAGTATCACGCGCGCTTCGCGCAGTCCGCGCAACACGGGATGCCGGCCGGCAACTGGCGCAACTTCCAGGCGTTCATCGATACGCTCGACGCGGCGATCGTGCAGCAACGCAACGTGCTGGCCGCAGCCGAAGTCCGCATCGACGAGGCGCGCCCCAACTGGCAACAGAAGAAACGCACCGTCGGTTCATACGAAATCCTGCAGGCGCGCGGCGTCGCGCAGGAAGCGCAGCGTACGGCGAAGCGCGAACAGCGCGACGCCGACGAACACGCCGCGAAGATCCTGCGCATGCGGGCCGATGCGGCCCGTTCAGCGTAACCGCTCACCGCTTTCGAACGAGAGAATCGTCATGCCTCCCCTGCCCCTGCTCGGCGTGCTGCTCGACACCGCCGGCACCGCACTCAAGGCGATCCGCGATGCGGGTTCGTCCGCCTCCGCCAAGTCCGCCGGCAACGATGCCGCAAGCAGCCCTGCCGCCATGCCGTTCGCGCAGACGCTGAAGCAAAGCGTCGTCACGCGGCACGACGCGGCAATCGCCGGCAAGCCGGACGTCTCGACGAAACAGGCGTCGTCGACATCCGCCGCCGGCACGAAGTCCGCCGACCACGGCGACGACGACCAGTCGACCGAAGACGCCATCGCGACGCTCAACCCGGACGCTGCCGCGCTCGCCGCGGCAGCCGCCGTGCAGGCGCAACTGCAGACGCGCGCGAACGACGCGGCGCCAGTCGGTGCCGATACCGCTGCCACCGCCGCGCAAACGACGGCCGTGTCCGGCCAGCCCGACGCCACGGCCGCGCTGACGAACCACGCAAGCAAGGATGCGGCCGCCGAGCCTGCCGTGCCGGTGTCGGGTCGCGACACGCTGCAGGCGGCACTTGCGAAGCTGACCGGCGGCGCGGGTGCAATCGCGATGCCCGCGACGGGCACGGCTGCGACAGCGGCAGCACCCGCGGCGGCGACGTCCGCCTCGGCTGCCGCTACGCCGCCGACGCCGAAAGTCCCGACCTTCGACCGCACGCTCGCCGACGCGAAAGGCGCGCTCGCGACGCAGCAGGCGCCCACGCAAGCCACCGCACCGGCGCTGCAGGCCGGCGCAACGGCCCAGCCCGCCGCGCAGCACGCATTCGCGGCCGCCGAGGAAACCGCCAGCCCGGCCGCCGACGCGACGGTCGCTGCCGCCGCAACGGCTGCGGCAGCCGCACAGGCGAACCTCCAGGCATCGCCCGCCGCAAGCTCGATCGCCGCGGCCAACGCACACGTGCTGGCGCCGCACGTCGGCACCGCCGACTGGACCGATGCGCTGAGCCAGAAAGTCGTGTTCCTGTCGAATGCGCACCAGCAAAGCGCCGAGCTGACGCTGAACCCGCCGGACCTCGGCCCGCTGCAGGTCGTGCTGCGCGTCGCGGACAACCACGCGCATGCGCTGTTCGTGTCGCAGCACGCGCAGGTGCGCGACGCGGTGGAAGCCGCGCTGCCGAAACTGCGTGAAGCGATGGAAGCGGGCGGGCTCGGCCTGGGCAGCGCGAGCGTCAGCGATGGCGGCTTCGCGTCGCAGCAGCAGAACCCGCAGCAAAGCTTCGCCGGCGGCCGGCCGTCGCCGCGCGCGCGCGCCGGGTCGTCAGCCGTCGACGCACCGGTCGACGCCGTGCAATCCGCAGCGGCCGGCGCGACCGTGAGCCGCGCGGGCCTCGTCGATACGTTCGCCTGAGCATCGCGTCGGTCGTGTGCCGGTGCGCGCCGCTCAGCGGCCGTGCGCCGCCGCGGCCGCCTCGTTGCGCGGCACGCCACCGCCCCGGCGTGTCGCGACGATGAAGTCCGCCGCGCGTTCGCCGATCATCACCGACGGCGCATTCGTGTTCCCGCCGATCAGCGTCGGCATCACCGACGCATCCACCACCCGCAGCCCTTCGACGCCCCGCACGCGCAGTTGCGGATCCACGACCGCGCGCGCATCCGAGCCCATCCGGCAGGTGCCGACCGGGTGATAGATCGTGTCGGCATGCTCGACGATCGTCGCGCGCAGCTCGGCTTCGCTCTGGTCCGCCCGGGTGTACAGCTCGCGCCCGCCCTGCGACGCGAGCGGCGCCTGCGACAGGATCCGGCGCATCGCCTGCGCGCCGCGCACGAGCAGGTCGAGATCGCGCGTATCGCTGAAGAAGCGCGGATCGATCAGCGGTGCGTCGCGCGCATCGCCGCTCGCGAGCGCGACCGTGCCGCGGCTGAACGGGCGCAGCGCGCACACGTGCAGCGAATAGCCGAAGCCCCAGTGCATCTTGCGGTTGTGGTCGTCGACGAGCGCCGTGCAGAAATGCAGCTGCAGGTCCGGACGATCGAGCGAGGGGTCGCTCTTGATGAAGCCGCCGGCCTCCGCGACGTTGCTCGTCATCATCCCCGTGCGGCTCGAGAAGTAGCGCACGAGCGCCGGCGTCATCTTCGCGATCCCGCGCAGGCAGACGCCGACCAGCTCCGACGAATTCACGCGCGTGTTGATGATGAAATCGATATGGTCGATCAGGTTCGTGCCGACGTCCGGCGCGTCCTGCACGACGGCGATCCCGTGCCGGCGCAGCTGTTCCGCCGGACCGATCCCCGAGCACATCAGCAGCTGCGGCGAATTGAACGCGCCGGCCGACAGGATCACTTCCGCGCGTGCACCGAGCGTCTCGACGCGTCCGTCGCGCGACACCACGACCCCGACCGCGCGCTTGCCGTCGAAGCCCACGCGCAGCACCGTCGCGTCGGTGATCACGTGCAGGTTCGGCCGCTCGCGGCCGTAGATGTATGCGCGCGCGACGCTGCAGCGCGAGCCGTCGCGATGCGTGACCTGATAGAAGCCGACGCCTTCCTGCGTCGCGCCGTTGAAGTCGTTGTTGAGCGGATAGCCGGCCGCGTGCGCCGCCTGGATGAATCGTTCGGAAAACGGATTGCGAAAGCGCAGGTCGGACACCGTCAGCGGGCCGTCCGCGCCGTGCCACGCATCGGCACCGCGCGCGTTGCCCTCCGCGCGGCGGAAATACGGCAGCACGTCCTGCCAGCCCCAGCCCGTCGCGCCGAGTTGCGCCCATTCATCGTAGTCGCCCGGGTGGCCACGCGTGTAGATCATCGCGTTGATCGCGCTCGAGCCGCCCATTCCGCGCCCGCGCGGCTGATATCCGCGGCGGCCGCCGAGGCCCGGCTGCGGCACCGTCTCGTAACCGTAGTTCGTGCCGAGCTTGAACGGCACGAGCGCCGCGATTCCCACCGGCATGTTGACGAGCAGGTTGCGCTCCGTGTGCGAGCCGGCCTCGATCAACGCGATCGTCGCGTCGGGGCATGCGTCGGCGAGGCGGCTGGCGAGGCTCGAGCCGCCCGACCCTCCGCCTACGATGATGTAGTCGTATTGCATGTCACGTCTCCTTCGTGTCATGAACGGCGCCCGGCGCGGCCGGCTCCCGCTTGTAATGTTCGGGCATTGTAGGAATGGCCGCCGCGCGCGCGGCACGCCGATTCAAGAGCGATTCCTCTAAACGCCCGCGTGAACTAAATTTAAGATGTATCGATTGATGCGACGCGATGCACCGGCCGCCAGAAGCCGCGCCGTCGCGAAACTGGGGAGACGACGATGCAGCGCGACGCTCTGCAGGCCGCGTGCCGACCGGGTTGTCCGGACGCACCGCGCGCGGCCCGCATTTCATTTCAAACGGATGCCCGGACGGTGAGGTGCAACACCGTGCGCGCGGCCGGTCGAAATCGAACGACGCGACGTATCGCCGACCGTTTGGACGGCTCGTCGCACGCGCGGCACGACCTGCCGGTGCGCACGTCGCCGCACGCACCGCGCTGCCCTGCTTCGGTGCGCCGGCAAGTACTCGCCGCGCGCTATCGCACACCGGCCCGACATCGCGTCCGGCCGTACGCGCGGACCGCGCAATCCCGTTTTCGGACACGAACACCGTCGCGCGGATGCGACGCTTGCCGCACGCTGCACCCTGTTTTCGACCGTGCATCGCATCCGGCACCCTGCCGGGCGACGCGCGCCATCCTGCCCCGCCCCGCCACGCTCGCCGAGCGGGTACGTGCGGCCTGACTGCTGGCCGACGTGCCACGCCCAACTGGAGGAGACGAAATGAAGAACGATTTGCCCGAACTGGCCCCGCAAGCGCAGCCGTCGGTCGATGCCTTGACGTCGCTGCTGCGCGACCAGCGCGCGGCCTACCTGCGCGCGCCATACCCGGAGTGGGACACCCGCGCGCAGCACCTGCGCGCGCTGCGCACGATGCTGATCGATCACGCGGATGCGCTCGCCGATGCGATCAGCGCCGACTTCGGGCATCGCGCGAAGCAGGAAGTGCTGCTGTCGGAAATCTGGATGGCGAAGGAAGAGATCGACGACGCGCTCAAGCACGGCAAGCGCTGGATGAAGCCGATCCGCAAGCCGATGAACAAGTGGCTACGGCCGGCGCGCGCGAAGGTGCTGCCGCAGCCGCTCGGCGTGGTCGGCATCGTCGTGCCGTGGAACTATCCGGTCCTGCTCGCGGCCGGGCCGCTGATCTGCGCACTCGCCGCCGGCAACCGCGCGATCGTCAAGATGTCCGAACTAACGCCGCGCACGTCGGCGCTGTTCGAACAGCTGATCGCGAAGACCTTCTCGCGCGACCATGTCGCGGTCGTGAACGGCGATGCGGAGATCGGCGCCGCGTTCACCGCACTGCCGTTCGATCACCTGCTGTTCACCGGCTCGACGCACGTCGGCCGCCACGTGATGCGCGCCGCGGCCGACAATCTCACCCCCGTCACGCTCGAGCTCGGCGGCAAGTCGCCGGCGATCGTCGGGCCGAATGCGCGCTTCGACGCGGCCGTCGATGCGATCATCGGCGGCAAGACGTTGAACGCGGGCCAGACCTGCATCGCGCCCGACTACGTGCTGCTGCCGCGCGGGATGGAAGCCGCGTTCATCGAGCGCGCACGGGAGCGCTTCGCGAAGCTGTATCCGGACCTGTCGGCCAACGGCGACTACACGACGATCGTGTCGCCGCGCCATTACGCCCGGCTGCAACAGCTCGCGACCGACGCGCAGGCCGCCGGCGCGCAACTGCATCCGCTGTCGGATGCGCCGTCCGACCCCGCGTCGCGCCGCTTCGTGCCGTGCGCGGTCACGCACGTGCCGGCCGCGTCGCAGCTGATGCAGGAGGAAATCTTCGGGCCGCTGCTGCCGCTCGTGCCGTACGAGCGGCTCGACGAGGCGATCGCGTACGTGAACGCGCGCCCGCGGCCGCTCGCGCTGTACCTGTTCGATGAGGATGGGGGCACGATCGACCGCGTGATGCGCGAAACGATCTCCGGCGGCGTGACGGTCAACGATGCGTTGCTGCACATCGCGTGCGGCAGTTTGCCGTTCGGCGGCGTCGGCGCGAGCGGGATGGGCGCGTATCACGGCTACGACGGCTTCGTGACGTTCTCGAAGATGAAGCCCGTGCTCACGCAGGCACGCCTGAATACCCGCGGGCTGATCGCACCGCCCTATGGCAAGCGCTTCGCCGCGGTGATCAAGATGATGTTGAAGTTCTGAGCGGCGCGGGCCGCGAGCAACGCGCGTCGGCCCACCCGAAAATGCCGCGCGGCGAGGTTGCCGCGCGCGCCGTCACACGGGCCAGAGCGGCCCTTCCTGCATCGCGCCGATCTGCTCGCGCAGCTCGAGCACGCGTGCTTCCCAGTATCGATGCGTGTTGAACCACGGGAACGCGGCCGGAAACGCCGGATCGTCCCAGCGGCGTGCGAGCCATGCCGCGTAGTGGATCAAGCGCAGCGTGCGCAGCGCTTCGACCAGATGCAGTTCGCGCGGCTCGAATTCGCAGAAGTCCTCATAACCGGCGAGCAGGTCCGCGAGCGCGCGCGACGCGCCTTCGCGATCGCCGGGCAGCAGTAGCCACAGATCCTGGACCGCGGGCGCCATCCGGCTGTCGTCGAAGTCGACGAAATGCGGGCCCGCGTCGGTCCACAGCACGTTGCTCGGATGGCAGTCGCCGTGCGTGCGCAGCAGGCGAATCTCGCCCGCGCGCTCGAATGCGGCCTCGACGCCTTCGAGCGCGAGCGTCACCGCCGTCTCGTAGGCGGGCCTTACGTCGTCGGGAATGAAATCGTGCGCGAGCAGGTAGTCGCGCGGCTCGTAGCCGAACGCGCGGATGTCGAGCACGGGACGCGCGACATACGGCCGCGTCGCGCCGACCGCGTGAATCCGGCCGATGAAGCGGCCGAGCCATTCGAGCGTGTCGCTGCGGTCAAGGTCGGGCGCGCGGCCGCCGCGCCGCTCGAAGATCGAGAAGCGGAAGCCGTCGAACGCGTGCAGCGTACGGCCGTCGACGACGCGCGCGGGCACCGCCGGAATCTCGCGCGCGGCGAGTTCGGCGACGAACGCGTGTTCTTCCAGAATCGCTTCGTCCGACCAGCGCGCGGGCCGGTAGAACTTCGCGACGACGGGCGGGCCGTCCTCGATGCCGACCTGGTAGACGCGGTTTTCGTAGCTGTTGAGGGCGAGCAGGCGCCCGTCGGTGCGCAGCCCGGCCGGCATCAGCACGCTGTCGAGCGCATCGAGCACGCACTCGGGCGTGAGGCCGGCGAACGGCGGGCCGGCGGGAGCTGCGGAGGCGGAAGTGACGTCTTTCATGCCCCGCATTGTGCCGTCAGCCGCGCCGAAACACGAGCGTCCGATACGGCACGCGCGCTCAGTGGATCGCGGCGCCGGCCGGCAGCACGGATTCGCCGGTGTCGATCAGGTCCTCGAGAAAGAACGGCTCGGTGTTGAGTTCCTTCGACTCGCCTGGCACGCCCGCGTACCAGGTCACCATGGCCATGTCGCCCAGAACGCGCTGAACGATGCCGCGCGCGCCCTTCGGCACGGCGATATGGGTAGTGCAGACAATCGACCCGACATGCATGATGGTTCCCCACTCTTGAAACTTGAAACCCGGCTCGCTGGCGAGCCGGCAAATGCACGATCCGCGCCGCCCTCGTCGGGGTGTTGCGCGTAATCCCATTGTTCACGGTTTATCGAAGCGCGAAAAGAAGAAGAAGCAGGCGAAGTGCCGCGAATTCGTCGAATGTCTCCAATCAACCACTGCGCCGCGCGTGCGCTTGCACGGACGGATACCCCCATCATACCCTGTCGAATGTGACCGTCCGCCGAAACCGGCCACACGCGCGGCGCCGGCCTCCCGCCGACGGCGGTTGCGTCAGGCGGCCGCCTTGCGTTACCTTTGTCGTTCATTCGCGTTCAAGCGCTAATCGACCCGATGCAACCGCTCACGTCCGCTCTCGCAACATCCCGGCCGCAGTTCGACTCGCGGCCGCAGGCGTGCGCGCATCCATCCGTCCTCCCTCCTCCTGTTGCACCGCCGCTCGTCGGCGCCGCGCCGCCCCCGCCGGCGGCACGCGTCGGCTGACCAGCCGGCTTCCGGTTTCCGTTTTCCATTCGCCCGTTTGCGGCCGTTCGTGCGTCATTGCGCACGGCGCGTCGCCACGTGCGCGACTTGGGACGTTTCGATCCGTTCGACAGGTGGATTCACATGATTTCGTTCAAACGCGCGCTCGCCGCGCATGGCGTGACGTCGCTCTTCGTCTTGCTGTGGAGCAGCGGCGCGATCTTCGCTGAACTCGGTCTGCGTCACGCATCCGCGTTCGTCTTTCTCGCCGCGCGATTCGCGCTCGCATCACTCGTGCTGCTCGTGCCGGCCATCATGCGCGGACGCTGGCTGCCGCCGCGCGGCGAGCGGCGCATGGCCGCGCTGACCGGCCTGCTCATGATGGGCGGCTATTCGATCTTCTACCTGCTCGCGCTCGAGCGCGGGATCGCGCCGGGCGTGCTTGCGACGATCCTCGGCGTGCAGCCGATCCTCACGCTGGCGATCATCGAGCGGCGCTGGCAACCGATGCGCGTCGCGGGGCTCGGGCTGTCGCTCGCGGGTCTCGCGCTCATCGTGTGCCGCGGCGTGGGCGGTGCGGGTCTGCCGATCATGGGCGTCGCCTGCGCGCTCACGGCGCTCGTCGCGCTGACCGCCGGCTCGCTGCTGCAAAAGCACGTGCGCGCGGCGCCTGCCGACGTGCTGCCGCTGCAGAACGCGATCGGCCTCGCGCTGTGCGTGGCGATCCTGCCATTCCGGCCGGTCTCGCTCGAGGTCGGCTGGGCGTTCATCGTCCCGCTGCTGTGGCTCGGCATCGTGATCTCGGTGATCGCGCAGTTGCTGTTCTACCGGTTGATGCAACGTGGCGATCTCGTCAACGTGACGAGCCTGTTCTATCTCGTGCCCGTCCTCACCACGCTGATGGACGCGGTCTGGCTCGGCAACCGGCCCGAACCGCTCGCGCTCGCCGGCATGGGCGCGATCGTGGCGGGGCTCGCGCTCGTGTTCCGCACACCGGCCGCTCGCGCGCGCCCCGATCGCGCGTAGGCGGACGGGCCGCCGCACCCGCGGGTGCGGTGGCCCCGTATCGAACATGTACGACGTTTCAGCGCGAATCGAAAGGAGCGGGAAAGAATGGTGCAAGGCATTCGTCCGACTCGCCGGAAAAATGCAGATTCTCCGGGGTTTTCCGCATACTTTTAATGGTTCGGATAGCGAAAAACGCAGCGAGGTTGCCTATACTCGAACTGACCGCCCCGTTCGCAATCGGGTCGGCCCAACACGAGAAATGCCCGGCATGGGGCTGGAAGACGCGCGTGCGCCTGTTCCGGCCGGCTATGGAGACACGCATGACCACCTATTTCACGATCGGCGACTTCATCCTGTTGATTCCGATGGCGCTGGCCGGCGCGCTGTTTCTCGGCGCGGTGCCGTGCGCAACCGAATTCCGCCACAACCTGCTGCGCGTGCTCGGCGTCATCCTCGGCGTCGGCGTTGCGGTATTGCTCGTCGAAGGCCTGCCTGCGTTGCTCTAGCGACGCGTTGGCGCGCGCCGGTCACGCCGCGGCATCGCAGCGACGTAGCCGCTTGTGTGCGTGCGCAGCGATACGGCATGCAATGGTTCGCATCCCGTATCGACTGTCCTTGATGCCGATCAGATCGCCTGATCGGTGGACGGTTTTTCCCACAGATTGATGCCACCCTCGGTCGCGTAGCGATCGATCTCCGCGAGTTCGTCGGCCGAGAATTCGAGATTCTTCAGCGCGCCGACGTTTTCGCGCACTTGCTCCGGACGGCTTGCGCCGATCAGTGCGGACGTCACGCGGCCATTGCGCAACACCCAGGCGAGCGCCATCTGCGCGAGGCTCTGCCCGCGCCGCTGGGCGATGCCGTCGAGCTTGCGCACGTGCTCGAGGTTGTCCGCGCTCAGGTGATCCTGCTTCAGCGAGCCGCCGCCCGGCTTGTTCACGCGCGCATCGGCCGGCACGCCGTTCAGGTATTTCGACGTCAGCAGCCCCTGCGCGAGCGGCGTGAATGCGATGCTGCCCGTGCCGATGTCGTCGAGCGTGCCGAGCAGATCCTCCTCGACCCAACGGTTCAGCAGGTTGTACGACGGCTGGTGGATCAGCAGCGGCACCTTGTATTGCGCGAGCAGTTGGGCCATCTCGCGCGTCTTCGCGGCCGAGTACGACGAAATGCCGATGTACAGCGCCTTGCCCTGCTGCACGGCCGATGCGAGCGCGCCGGCGGTTTCCTCGAGCGGCGTGTGCGCGTCGAAGCGGTGCGAATAGAAGATGTCGACGTAGTCGAGCCCCATCCGCTGCAGGCTCTGGTCGAGGCTCGCGAGCACGTACTTGCGCGACCCGCCGCCGCTGCCGTAAGGCCCCGGCCACATGTCCCAGCCGGCCTTCGTCGAGATCAGCAGCTCGTCGCGGTACGGCCGAAAATCTTCCTTCAGCAGCCGGCCGAAGTTGGTTTCGGCGCTGCCGTACGGCGGCCCATAGTTGTTCGCGAGGTCGAAATGATTGATGCCGAGGTCGAACGCGGTGCGCAGGATGTCGCGCTGCGTCGCGATCGGCGTCGAGTCGCCGAAGTTGTGCCACAGGCCGAGCGACAGGGCGGGCAGTTTGAGCCCGGATTTGCCGCAGGTGCGGTATTGCATGTCGGCATAACGTTCGGAAGCTGCTTCGTAGGCCATGAGTCGGTTCCGTGAAGACGTCGGGGATGGGACGCGCGCCGCGCGCGAACATCGCGCGCCGGCGGCGAGGGAAACGTACGACGGTTATGGTATCGAACGTGGGCGAAGCGCGCACGGCAATGGACGCAGACGCGTGCGTCGCCTACACTGCGGCGTCTCGAATCACCGTTACAGCGAGGTTGGTATGTCCCGGGTCATCTCGGTTGCGCTGCTCGTCGGCGGCGTCGTGCTGCTGTATTTCGGCGGCCAGTCGCTCCATTCGATCAACGACAACGTGTCGCGCTTCTTCACCGGCTCGCCCGCCACGAAGACGATCCTGCTGATCGCCGGCGGCGCCGTCGCATCGCTGATCGGCCTGATCGGCCTCGCGATGCCGGCCAACAAGCGCTGATCGCGCAGCCGCGCGATGGCGGCCCGCGTTGCGGAGCGGGCTGCACGAAATGCAACGGGCGGCCCAGGCCGCCCGTTCGTTCATCCGCCCGTGCAGCTGCAGTGCCCCATCGGACAAGCGGCGCGGCTGCATCGCCGCCCGAACCGCCGCTAGAACTGCACTTCCGGCTTCGCCGCCGAACGCGTGCCCGGCGTCGGCCGGTTGCTCACGCCGTGGTACGTATAGACGAGCGAGAACTTCACCTGGTCGGAGCGGTTCTGCCCCGCCGAATGCAGCGTGTTGCAGTGGAAGAACACGACGTCGCCCGTCTGGAGCGACGGGCAGGTTGCCGCGTCGATCATCTTGCGGTTTTCCGGCAGGTCGCTGCGGAAGAACTTCGCGTCGTCGAACGCTTCCGGCCCGAATTCGGCCGTGTGCGAACCCGGCACCAGCCAGAGCGCACCGTTTTCATTCGTTTCCGGCCCGAGCGCGAGCCACACCGACACCATGTCCGCGCGTTCGAACGACCAGTAGCGGAAGTCGCGATGCCAGCCCGTCAGGCTGCCGTATGCGGGGTGCTTCGTCATCATGCAGTTGTGATGCGCGCGTGACAGCACCGGCTGCTCGCCGAAGTACTCGCGCATCCACTCGCCGATTTCGGGTGCGATCGCGCGCGCGGCGAACGCCGGATCGCGCGTGTAGGCGTCCAGCAGCCGCCGCACCGTATGCCCGCCCGGCGCATGCTTCGACTCGGGCGCGCCCGGGTAGCGCAAATCCGCCTCGAACTCGATCGGCTCCGCCGCTTCCTGCAACTGGCGCGCCGCGATCTGCTTGAGCGCCGCGCACTGCGCCTCGTCGACAAGGCCGCGCGCGACGACGAAGCCGCGTTCGCGCAATTCCGCGACTTGCGCGCGGATCGATTCCAACTGCAATGGAGACGACATGGGATGCCAGACGTTTATCGTGTGAATGTGACGATTGTAAATCGGCGCCGGATGCCGCGAACAGCGCCATTGTCGTGCGCAGGGGCATGCCAATCGTCGTTTTGATCTGGCGCAAGGGAACTGTGCGGCGCGGCGCGAGCCTCAGCGACAGGCGGTATGCAGCGACACGCTTGCGGCACAAGGGTTTATCGCGACTTTTGCACGTCACGAATCCCTTGTAGCCTGTCGCGGCCTGTCAATTCTGGCGGGCGCGGCGCGCAACGACTTTCGGTAAGATCCGTTGCGCCATCCGAGGCCGTTCATACCAGTGCGCTTTTCAAGAGCGCCATCCATACAAGCGAAGCATCGTTCACATGCCACTCCGTCTGACTTCCCGTCTCAACCGCACTGCGAAGCGCGTCGCACCGTCCGCTCCCGCCCGCCCGCTGCGCCATCACCGCGCACGTACACGGGCGCTCGCCGAGCATACGCACGCGCACAGCCGGCTGGACGGCATCCGCGCCTGGTTCCACGCGTTCTTCTCGATGATGAGCGCGCAGGCGTTCGCACGCCGCGCCGGCCTGCGCTCGCTGCTGCAGAAGCCGTCGTCGCTGCGCGCGCTCGCGCTGCGCCGCACGCAGGGCCCGCAGCGCCGCATCAACCGCCCGCGCCGCCTCGCGGCCAGCAACGGCTGGTTCGGGTTCAGCGCACGCTGAAGCCGCGCCGGCGGGCAGTGCTCGCCACGATCGCAGCGAGGCCGTCATCCCGCCGGCGATCGACGCACATAAAAAAAACCCCGGCATGCCGGGGTTTTTTGTTTCGGGCGGACGACGCTTACGCGACGCGTGCCGTCGGCTCCACGCCGGCCGCTTCGGCCAGTGCGAGCGCCTTGTCGGTCGCTTCCCACGAGAATTCCGGCTCTTCGCGGCCGAAGTGGCCGTAAGCTGCCGTCTTCTCGTAGATCGGGCGCAGCAGGTCGAGCATCTTGATGATGCCCTTCGGACGCAGGTCGAAATGCTCGCGCACGAGCTTCGTGATCACCGCATCCGACACGCGGCCCGTGCCGAACGTGTTGACCATCACCGAGGTCGGCTCGGCCACGCCGATCGCGTACGACACCTGGATCAGCGCGCGCGAGGCGAGGCCTGCCGCGACGATGTTCTTCGCGACGTAACGGCCGGCATACGCTGCCGAACGGTCGACCTTCGACGGATCCTTGCCCGAGAACGCGCCGCCGCCGTGCGGTGCGGCACCGCCGTAGGTGTCGACGATGATCTTGCGGCCCGTCAGGCCGCAGTCGCCCTGCGGACCGCCGATCACGAACCGGCCGGTCGGGTTCACCAGGAACTTGATGTCGCCCTTGATCAGGTCGGCCGGCAGCGTCGGCTTGATGATTTCCTCGATCACGGCTTCGCGCAGCGCCGGCAGTTCGATGTCCGGTGCATGCTGCGTCGACAGCACGACGGTGTCGATCGAATCGGGCTTGCCGTCGACGTAGCGGATCGTCACTTGCGACTTCGCGTCCGGGCGCAGCCACGGCAGGCGGCCGTCGCGGCGCAGGCTCGCCTGGCGCTCGACGAGACGGTGCGACAGGTGGATCGGCAGCGGCATCAGTTCCGGCGTTTCGTCGCATGCGTAACCGAACATCAGACCCTGGTCGCCCGCGCCTTGATCGAGGTTGTCGTCATGCGCGCGGTCGACGCCTTGCGCGATGTCCGGCGACTGCTTGTCGTACGCGACGAGTACCGCGCAACCCTTGTAGTCGATGCCGTAGTCGGTGTTGTCGTAGCCGATGCGCTTGATGGTGTCGCGGGCGATCTGGATGTAATCGATGTTGGCCGTCGTGGTGATTTCACCGGCCAGAACGACGAGACCCGTGTTGCACAGCGTTTCGGCTGCAACGCGGGAGTATTTGTCCTGCTCGAGGATGGCGTCGAGAATCGCGTCCGAGATTTGGTCCGCGACTTTGTCCGGATGGCCTTCGGAGACGGATTCGGACGTGAAGAGATAATCGTTTGCCACTTTTTCAGGCTCCTGTGTGGTTACGGTTGGTTTCACGTAGCCAGCTTCGTTGGGCCTGAAGCGGCGACGCTTTAGCGGATTACCAGGACCGGGCAGCGCGCTTCGCGCCAGCCGGCTTCGCCCCGCAAGTTGTCAGTTAACTCGGCGAAGCCCGTATTATAGCGGCTTTCGTGAATTGTCACAGAGCGCCACTCGTGCTGCATCGTCCGCTGTCCTACCCCCCTGTTCGCAACGTGCCGGCCAGCCGGCCCCACGGAGATTCCGCATGCTAGGCCGCCTCGGCACGCACCTCGCCATCGGCTTGCTGAAGCTGCTCGCCCTGCTGCCGTACGGCTTGACCGCACGGTTCGGCGACGGCCTCGGCTGGCTGCTGTACCAGATTCCCAGCCGGCGAAAGCGCATCGTACATACCAATCTGAAACTCTGCTTCCCCGACTGGAGCGACGAACGGCGCGAGGAAGTGGCGGGCCAGCACTTCCGCCACGCGATCCGCAGTTACGTCGAGCGCAGCGTCCAGTGGTTCGGCTCCGAGCGCAAGCTCGCGAAGCTGATCCAGGTCGACAGCGCAGTCGACCTCACCGATCCGGATCTGCCCCCGACGCTGTTCCTGGGCCTGCATTTCGTCGGCATCGAAGCCGGCTCGATCTGGCTGAACCGTTCGCTGCAGCGCCGCTGCGGGTCGCTGTACCAGCCGTTCTCGAATGCCGTGCTCGAGGAAGAGGCGAAAAAGGCCCGCGGGCGTTTCGACGCCGAGATGGTCGGCCGCGCGGACAGCGCCCGCGTCGTGCTGCGCTGGCTGCGCGACCGCAAGCCGGTGATGCTCGGCGCCGACATGGACTATGGTCTGCGCAATTCGACGTTCGTCCCCTTCTTCGGCGTGCCGGCGTGCACGCTGACGGCCGTCGGCCGGCTCGCCAAGACGGGCCGCGCGCAGGTCGTGCCGTTCATCGGCGAGGTGCTGCCGAACTACAAGGGCTACCGGCTGAAGGTGTTCAAGCCGTGGGACAACTACCCGACCGGCGACGACGATCTCGACGCGCGGCGGATGAACGAATTCCTCGAGGAGCAGATTCCGCTGATGCCGGAGCAGTATTACTGGGTGCACAAGCGCTTCAAGACGCGCCCGCCCGGCGAGCCGAGCCTCTACTGAGCCGAACCCGCGGGCGCGCGGCACGATGCGCGCCTGCAGCCGTGCCACCTTCGGCGCGCCTTGCGCGCGCCCCTGCCAGAGACCGTGGGCCGATTGCCGCGCGAGCCACGGATCCGCCGTCCCGCCGGTTTCCCCGCCCAGCCACCCGAATGACGCCCCGCCCGCGCAGGACGCCCCTGTCGGCTGCATGTATCATTTGCGGTTGAGATCAGCACGACGAACGACGCCGCACGCCATCGCGGCACGCCGCGTCCGCCGTGCCGACCGCCCTGTTCGCCATGGAATTCCGGACCCAGTGAAACTCTCGTTCACCAAGATGCACGGCGCGGGCAACGACTTCGTCGTGCTCGACAGCTATTCGCGCGCGCTGCCGCCGCTCACCGAGGCGCAGGTGCGCGCGCTCGCCGACCGACACTTCGGCATCGGCGCCGACCAGTTGCTGCTCGTCGAGAAACCGACCGTCGACGGCGCGGATTTCAAGTACCGGATCTTCAATTGCGACGGCGGCGAGGTCGAGCACTGCGGCAACGGCGCGCGCTGCTTCGTGAAGTTCGTCAGCGACCGCGGCCTGACCGACAAGCGCAGCGTGCGCGTGCAAGTGATGAAGGGCCTGATCACACTGACGATGCAGGACGACGGCGAAGTCGTCGTCGACATGGGCGCACCCGTGTTCGCGCCGGCGCAGGTGCCGTTCGACGCCTCGGGGCTCGACGGCCGGACGGAAGGCAACGACACGCTCTGGCCGCTCGACGTCGGCGGCGCGACGCGCTGGATCTCGACGGTGTCGATGGGCAACCCGCACGCGGTGCAGGTCGTCGAAGACGCCGAAGCGTATCCGGTGCTCGAAGAAGGCCCGTTGATCGAGCTTCACGCCCGCTTCCCGCAGCGCGTGAATGCCGGCTTCATGCAGATCGTGTCGCGCAACGAGGTGAAGCTGCGCGTGTACGAGCGCGGCGCGGGCGAGACGCTCGCGTGCGGCACCGGCGCGTGCGCGGCGGTGGCGGCCGGCATCCGGCGCGGCCTGCTCGATTCGCCGGTAACCGTGCACACGCACGGCGGCACGCTGACGATCAGCTGGGACGGCGCGCGCGACGAAACCGCCGCGCTGATGATGGCCGGGCCCGCCGCGACCGTGTTCGAAGGCGAGATCGACCTGAACGTCTGACCCTGCAACGCCCTGATAACTGAACGCTCCAGCCACATGAACGATCGCGAAGTCGCTGACTACCTGCTCGCCAATCCCGAATTCTTCGCGCAACACGCGGAACTGCTCGCGACGATCCGTCTCGCGAATCCGCACGGCAAGGCCGCGATCTCGCTGCAGGAGCGGCAGATGGAAATGCTGCGCGACAAGAACAAGCATCTCGAGCGCCGGCTCGCCGAGCTCGTGCGCTACGGCCACGAGAACGACAGCCTGTCCGCGAAGTTCAGTCGCTGGACCGCGCGCGTGATCGCGGAACGCGATCCGTACGCGCTGCCGCGCACGATCGCCGACGGCATCGCCGAGGTGTTCGACGTGCCGCAAACCGCGCTGCGCGTGTGGGACGTCGCCGACACCTACTCGCAGGCCGACTTCGCGCGCCAGGTCGGCGAGGAAGTGCGCCTGTTCACGAACGGGCTGTCGACGCCGTACTGCGGCGCGAACACCGGATTCGAAGCGGCCCAGTGGCTCGCACCCGCGCTCGCGGCGCCGGCCGCGAATGCGGCGGAAGGCGCTGAAGCCGCGCCGGCCGGCGACGGCGCGGCCACGTCGGTCGCGCTGCTCGCGCTGCGCGCGCCGCTCGGCGGCACCGACGCCCCCGCGTTCGGCCTGCTGGTGCTCGGCTCGCCCGATCCGCGCCGCTTCCACGACGGGATGGCGACCGACTTCCTCGCGCAGATCGCGACGCTCGCGAGCGCCGCGCTCACGCGCCTGCTGCCGCACTGATGCCGCGCCCATGACCGACGATCCGATCGCCGCCTACCTGTCGAACCTGAAGCACGTCAGGCAGCTGTCGGAACACACGCTGCGTGCGTATACGCACGAACTCGACGAACTGAAGAAGCTCGCCGCCGGCCGCCCGCTCGAGGCGCTCACGGCTGCCGACATGCGCGGCGCGGTCGCGCGCGCGCATGCGGGCGGGCTGTCCGCGCGCTCGATCTCGCACCGGCTGTCCGCGTGGCGCGCGTTCTACCGCTGGCTCGCGCAGCGCATCGAGATGCCCGCGAACCCCGTCGCCGCGGTGCGTGCGCCGAAGCGCCCGAAAACCCTGCCGAAGGCACTTTCGGTCGACGACGCATCGGCACTGATGGACGCGCCGCTCGCCGGTACGACCGAAGGCATCCGCGATCACGCGATCCTCGAACTCTTCTATTCGTCCGGGCTGCGCCTCGCCGAACTGGTCGGGCTCGACGTCATGTACACGCAGGCCGACGGCTACCGCTCGGCCGGCTGGCTCGATCTCGCCGAGGCCGAAGTCACCGTGCGCGGCAAGGGCAACAAGGAACGCAAGGTGCCGGTCGGCCGCAAGGCGATCGAGGCGCTGAACGCGTGGCTCGCGGTGCGCGGCGAATTCGTGAAGCACGATCCGCATCCGCTGTTCGTGTCCGTGCGCGGCAACCGGATGGCGCCCGGCGTCGTGCGCGACCGCGTGAAGCGCGCGGCGCTGGCCGCGGGCATTCCCGCCAACGTCCACCCGCACGTGCTGCGCCATTCGTTCGCAACGCACGTGCTGCAGTCGAGCGGCGACCTGCGCGCGGTGCAGGAACTGCTGGGCCACGCGAGCGTCTCCGCCACGCAGGTCTATACGTCGCTCGACTTCCAGCATCTCGCG
The DNA here is from genome assembly GCF_003853825.1 of Burkholderia sp. Bp9012. Lineage (NCBI taxonomy): Bacteria > Pseudomonadati > Pseudomonadota > Betaproteobacteria > Burkholderiales > Burkholderiaceae > Burkholderia > Burkholderia sp. Bp9012. The sequence continues at coordinate 90,374 of NZ_QTQA01000016.1, forward strand.
AAAATTTACGACAGCGCGCATCCGCGCGCGAAGAAGCGCGACTGACGCGCTTCCCGTGTTACCCGCCGCGCGCGGCGACCGGCCAAGGTCGGCTTTGCGCACGGCCCCTTTCGATCTCATCATGCAAACCGTCACCCTCAAGCCGTCCAAGGAAAAATCGCTGCTGCGCCGCCATCCGTGGATCTACGCCAATGCGATCGACCGCGTCGACGGCAAGCCCGCGCCCGGCGCGACCGTGATCGTCCGCGCGCACGACGGCCGCTTCCTCGCGCGCGGCGCGTACAGCCCGCAGTCGCAGATCCGCGTGCGCGTGTGGAGCTTCGACGAGAACGAACCGATCGATCACGCCTTCTTCAAGCGCCGCGTGCAGCGCGCGGTCGCGCACCGCACGACGATGGTGTCGGGCACGGGCGCGGTGCGGCTCGTGTTCGGCGAAGCCGACGGGCTGCCGGGGCTGATCGTCGACCATTACGTCGCGGACACGGCCGAGCCGGGCGCCGCACCGCGCGGCCAGCTCGTATGCCAGTTCATGGCGGCGGGCGTCGAGGCGTGGAAGGACGCGATCGTCGCGGCACTCAGCGGCGCGACCGGCTGCCCGAACGTGTACGAACGCTCGGACGTGTCGATCCGCGACAAGGAAGGGCTCGAACAGACGACCGGCGTGCTGGCAGGAGATGCGCCGCCCGCGACGCTGATCGCGAACGAAAACGGCGTGCGTTATCACGTCGACGTGCCGAACGGCCACAAGACGGGCTTCTACGTCGACCAGCGCGACAACCGCGCACTCGTCGCGCAGTATGCGGCCGGCCGCGACGCGCTCAACTGCTTCTGCTACACGGGGGGCTTCTCGCTCGCGGCGCTCAAGGGCGGCGCGAACCGTGTCGTGTCGATCGACTCGTCGGGCGACGCGCTCGCGCTCGCGCAGCAGAACGTCGTCGCGAACGGCTTCGATGCCGAGCGCGCGACCTGGCTCGACGCGGACGCGTTCAAGACGCTGCGCCGCCTCGTCGACGAAGGCGAGCGCTTCGACCTGATCGTGCTCGATCCGCCGAAGTTCGCGCCGACCCGCGACAGCGTCGACCGCGCATCACGCGCATACAAGGACATCAACCTGAGCGGCTTCAAGCTGCTGCGTCCGGGCGGCCTGCTGTTTACGTATTCGTGCTCGGGCGCGATCGACATGGACCTGTTCCAGAAGATCGTCGCGGGCGCGGCCGCCGACGCGAAGGTCGACGCGCGGATCCTGAAGCGGCTCGGCGCGGGCGTCGATCACCCGCTACTCGCCGCGTTCCCGGAAGGCGAATATCTGAAGGGCCTGCTGTTGCAAATCGTCTGATCGCCCCGATCTACGCGCACACCCGCGTCCGCCGGGCCGCCCCGCTGGCGGCCACGCGCTCGAGCCTGTCGTCCGGACGACGGGCGAAGGCTTGACAGGTATGTTTCAATGGATGGTTGTGCGCCCCGGCTCGCGAGTCGACGGCGCGACGCACACATCCTGGTTTTGACCCCGATTCACGAACCACAGGCGACCGACATGGCCACTCCCGTCACCATCCTCACCGGCTTCCTCGGCAGCGGCAAGACGACCCTGCTCAAGCGCATCCTGAACGAACAGCACGGCATGAAGATCGCCGTGATCGAGAACGAGTTCGGCGAAGAAAACATCGACAACGAGATCCTCGTTCAGGACACGAACGAGCAGATCATCCAGATGAGCAACGGCTGCATCTGCTGCACGATCCGCGGCGACCTCGCACGCGCGCTCGGCGATCTGGCCGCGAAGAAGCGCGAAGGCAAGCTCGACTTCGACCGCATCGTGATCGAAACGACCGGCCTTGCGAACCCGGGCCCCGTCGCGCAAACCTTCTTCATCGACAGCGAAATCGCCGACGATTTCCTGCTCGACGCGGTCATCACGCTGGTCGACGCGAAGCATGCGAACGCGCAGCTCGACGAACACGAAGTGGTGCAGCGCCAGGTCGGCTTCGCCGATCGCCTGTTCATCACGAAGTCGGACCTGGTCGACGACCAGGCCGTCGCGGCGCTCAAGCACCGCCTGATGCACATGAACCCGAAGGCGACGATCAAGGTCGTGAACTTCGGCGAAGCCGACATCAAGGAAATCTTCGACCTGCGCGGCTTCAACCTGAATGCGAAGCTCGAGATCGATCCGGACTTCCTCGCCGAGGACGACCACGCGCACCATCACCACGATCACGACCATGATCACGATCACGCGCATTGCGACCACGATCACGGTCAATGCGCGCACGATCACGACCACGGCCACCACCACCACGCGCACCACGACGACAAGATCAAGTCGTTCGTGTACCGCAACGACCGCCCGTTCGACCCGAACAAGCTGGAAGACTTCCTCGGCGGCATCCTGCAGATCTACGGCGAACGGATGCTGCGCTACAAGGGCGTGCTGTACATGAAGGGCGTCGACCGCAAGGTCGTGTTCCAGGGCGTGCACCAGATGATGGGCAGCGACCTCGCCGCGAAGTGGCTGCCGGTCGAGAAGAAGACCAACAAAATGGTGTTCATCGGCGTCGACCTGCCGCAGGACCTGATCACCGACGGCCTCGACGCCTGCCTCGCCTGAGCCTTCTGGCCCGGCGTCGCGCGCCTTCCATGCGGCCGCCTTCCGGGGCGGCCGCGGCGCTTGCGCGGTGCCTTTTCCGGGCAGGGTTTCGCCGTCATCGCTTTTTCGCGATTTGCGCGTTATATTTTCTAGATATTGGCGCAGCCGACGGGGATCGACCCGATACGGCGCCCGCTTGCGATTCAGTTACAATACGTGCCCGCTGGAGTACGGCAATAACAGGCCCGGTTCTTGCTGAACCATTGACCGGGCATCGCAACCGCGCCGGATCGCCCATCCGCCACCCGGCCGCGGCCGATGCGATCTGCCGCGCAGCACACCGGTTCGCCGCGCGCGCAAATCCGCGCCAGGGCTATCCTGGTATTTGAGAACCGGTTTTCCAGAGGCTTTCGGCCCCGCGGCGGCATATCGCAAATGATTGCAAGCGCAGTTGCGGGTAATCCCAAAGTGCAGGCAATATCTCTTGATTTGCCGCACATTGAAGAAGCAAGCAGATGACGAAGAAACTCTTGACCGAAGCCGAAATCCTGAAGATGAGCGACAAGGATTACATGAATGAGGATCAGCTCGCCTTCTTCAAAAATCGGCTCGAACAGTTGCAGGCGGACATCCTCAAGAACGCAGGCCAGACGACCGAGAACCTGCGCGAGACGGTGATCGTGCCCGATCCCGCCGATCGCGCGACGATCGAGGAAGAGCACGCGCTCGAACTGCGCACGCGCGATCGCGAACGCAAGCTCCTCAAGAAGGTTCAACAGTCGCTCGCCCGCATCGATTCCGGCGATTACGGCTGGTGCGAGGAAACCGGCGAGCCGATCGGCATCCCGCGCCTGCTCGCGCGCCCGACGGCCACGCTGTCGCTCGAGGCGCAAGAGCGCCGCGAACTGCGCCAGAAGCTGTTCGGCGACTGATCGAGCGGCGTTCCGCTCCGACACGCTGCTTCCCGAAAGCGCGCGGCCCGCCGCGCGCTTTTTGTTTTTCCGGCACCGGTTCCCGGCCCGCCGGCCGATTTGCCTCCCCCTCTTGATATCCCGGCGCCCGCCCTAAAATGAATCGGACGCGCGCCGGGCCGCTCCCCGGCGCACTGCGATTCAAGCGGCGGCGCCCCGCGCCGCCCGACTCTTCCCCGTTTTTCTCAAGGAACGCAGATGGAGCAATTTCACGGCACGACCATCGTTTCGGTCCGGCGCGGCGACAAGGTCGCGCTTGGCGGCGACGGCCAGGTAACCCTCGGCAACATCGTCATGAAGGGTGGCGCGCGGAAAGTGCGGCGGATCTACAACAACCAGGTACTGGTCGGATTCGCGGGCGGCACCGCCGATGCGTTCTCGCTGCTCGATCGCTTCGAGGCGAAGCTCGAGAAGCACCAGGGCAACCTGACCCGCGCGGCCGTCGAGCTCGCGAAGGACTGGCGCACCGACCGGATGCTGCGCCGCCTCGAGGCGATGCTGATCACGGCCGATGCGACCACCACGCTCGTGATCACCGGCAACGGCGACGTGCTCGACCCGGAAGGCGGCATTTGTGCGATCGGTTCGGGCGGCGCCTATGCGCAAGCTGCGGCCCGCGCGCTCGCGGAGAACACCGAGCTGTCCCCGCGCGAGATCGTCGAGAAATCGCTCGAGATCGCCGGCGACATGTGCATCTACACGAACCACAACCGCATCATCGAAACGATCGAGTAAGGACCGCACCATGAGCACCATGACCCCTGCCGAGATCGTCTCGGAACTCGACAAGCACATCATCGGCCAGAACAAGGCGAAGAAGGCCGTCGCGGTCGCGCTGCGCAACCGCTGGCGCCGCCAGCAGGTCGCCGATCCGCTGCGCACGGAAATCACGCCGAAGAACATCCTGATGATCGGGCCGACGGGTGTCGGCAAGACCGAAATCGCGCGCCGCCTTGCGAAGCTCGCCGACGCGCCGTTCATCAAGATCGAGGCGACCAAGTTCACCGAAGTCGGCTACGTCGGCCGCGACGTCGACAGCATCGTGCGCGACCTGATCGAGATCTCGGTCAAGCAGACGCGCGAATCCGAGATGCGCAAGGTGCGCAGCAAGGCAACCGACCAGGCGGAAGACCGCATCCTCGACATCCTGCTGCCGCAACCGCGCGCGGTGGGCTTCGGCGGCAACGCGGATCACGCGAACGACGACAACAACGCGACGCGCCAGACCTTCCGCAAGCGCCTGCGCGAAGGCCAGCTCGACGACAAGGAAGTCGAACTCGACCTCGAGCAGCCGACGGCCGGCATGGAAATCATGGCGCCGCCGGGGATGGAGGAAATGACCGAGCAGATCCGCTCGATGTTCTCGAACCTCGGCAGCGGCAAGAAGCAGCGCCGCAAGGTGAAGATCAAGGAAGCGCTGAAGCTGCTGACCGACGAGGAAGCGGCGAAGATGCTCAACGACGAGGAAGTGAAGACGAAGGCCGTGCAGAACGTCGAGCAGAACGGCATCGTGTTCCTCGACGAGATCGACAAGATCACGTCGCGCAACAACGAAGGCAGCGGCGGCGAAGTGTCGCGCCAGGGCGTGCAGCGCGACCTGCTGCCGCTCGTCGAAGGCACGACGATCAACACGAAGTACGGGATGGTGAAGACCGATCACATCCTGTTCATCGCGAGCGGTGCGTTCCACCTGGCCAAGCCGAGCGACCTGATTCCCGAACTGCAGGGGCGCTTTCCGATCCGCGTCGAACTCGATTCGCTGTCGGTGGAAGACTTCGAGGCGATCCTCGACGCGACCGACGCGAGCCTCGTCAAGCAGTACCAGGCGCTGCTCGCCACCGAAGACGTGCAGCTCGAGTTCGCCGAAGACGGCATCCGCCGCCTCGCCGAGATCGCGTACTCGGTCAACGAAAAGACCGAGAACATCGGTGCGCGCCGGCTGTATACGGTGATCGAGAAGCTGCTCGAGGAAGTGTCGTTCTCGGCCGGCAATCACGCCAGCGAGCGCGTGACGATCGATGCGAAGTACGTCGATCGCGCGCTCGGCGAAGTGTCGCAGGACGAAGACCTGTCGCGCTACGTGCTGTAACGCACGCGGCGTCGAATGCGAAACGGGCGGCCCGACGGGCCGCCCGTTTTCGTTGGTGCGCCCGGCCGATGCAGCCGCGCCCCTTACTGCCGCACCGGCTTCTTCGCGAGCTTGCGTTGCAGCGTGCGGCGGTGCATGTTCAGCGCGCGCGCGGTCGCCGAGATGTTGTTGTTGTTCTCCGCCAGCACGCGCTGGATGTGCTCCCATTCGAGCCGGTCGACCGACAGCACGACCGGATTCTCGAGCGCCTCGTCTGCCTGCACTTCGCTCGCGTTGGTCTGCAGCGCGGCCAGGATCGACTCGATGTTCGCGGGCTTCGCCAGATAGTTGTCGGCGCCTTCCTTCACCGCCTGCACGGCGGTCGCGATGCTCGCGTAGCCGGTCAGCACGAGAATCCGCGCGTCGGGCTGCAGGTCGCACAGCGGCGCGATCAGGCTCAGGCCCGAATCGTCGCCGAGATGCAGGTCGACGGTGATGAACTGGAACTTGCCGCCGGCCGCCAGCCGCAGCGCCGCCTCCTTGTCGTGCGCCTGCTGGACCGCATAGCCGCGGCGCTCGAGGCCGCGCGCGAGCGTGCCCGCGAACACCTCGTTGTCGTCGATCACCAGGAAATTGTTCTCGCTCATGTGGTTTCTCCGTCTACGTGTTGGTTGAGGCGGCCGGCACCGCGATACGCGCCACCGGCAGGCGCAGCACCGCGCGCGTGCCGCGGCCGGGGGTGCCGGCCGGGCGGCCGTCCGGCGTGGCCGCCGCTCGTTCGGTCGCGCGCTGGCCCGACGCACCTGCCGCGTGTCCGTTCGCGCCGCCATGGCTGCGCCCGTTGCCGCCCCCCGCGCGCGGCGTGACATCGGACAGCTCGATCTCGCCGCCGAGACGCACGGCCGCGCTGAACGCGAGGTACAGGCCGACCCCGTGGCCGCCCTGCGTGCTGTCGACCGGCATCGAGCCGAGCGATTCGCGCAGCGCGGCCGGAATGCCGGGGCCGTCGTCGCATACCTCGAATTCGATCTGGTCCGCAGCCCGCTCGTGATGCGCAAGCTTCGCGGCCAGCGTCACGCGGTGCGGGCTCGCCCGTGCGGCGTTGTCGAGCAGGATCGTCAGGATCTGGCCGGCCGCGACCGTGTCGTCGAGCCCAACGCCCGACGGGCGCGCGCCGAGCAGTTCGAACTGCACGTGCGGATGCCTCAGGCGCCAGTGCTCGACGAACGTGTCGAGCCAGTCGTCCACCGGCTGGCGGCTCGCCGGCGCGCTCGCCCGGCTGCGCAGGCGCGCGAGCGCCGACGTGCAGAGCGTCATCTGTTCTTCCAGCACCTTCAGGTCGGCCTCGTAGCGCGCGAGCCCCGGATCGGCGCGTGCCGCATCGCGCAGTTCCTCCGCAAGCATTGCGATCGTCGACAGCGGCGTACCCATCTCGTGCGCGACGGTGGCGGCCTGCACGCCGAGCGCGACCGCCCGCTCGTCGCGCAGCAGGTGCGCCTGCGCTTCGCCGAGCGCCGCATCGCGCTGGCGCAACGCGTTCGACATGCGCGCGACGAACCATGCGATCAGCCCGACGCTGACCATGAAGTTCGCCCACATCCCCGTGCGGTAGTAGTCGAACAGATTCGCCGGATTGTCCATGTTGAGCGGCACCGAATCGAATCCGAGCGCCGCGTAGCACGCGACCGCGAACGCCGCGAGCCAGATCATCAGGTGCCACGGCAGCACGGCCGCCGCGATCGCGAGCGACGGCAGGTATAGCGACACGAACGGGTTGGTCGTGCCGCCCGACAGGAACAGCAGCGCCGACAGCGCGCCGAGGTCGACCCACAGCTGGCCGAGCAGCTCGAAATTGGTCTCGGGCCGCGCGCGCAGCACACGCACCCAGGTCAGCGCGTTGAAAACGATTTCGAGCGCGATGACCATGAGCATCGCCGGCAACGGCAGATGCACGCCGAAATAGGTCTGCACGACGCCGATCGTCACGAGCTGGCCGATGATCGCGAGATTGCGCAGCCAGAACAGGTGACTGAGGTTGACGCGCCCGGTGGTGGTAATTCGTTGCATCCGGGCAGTTTACCCGTTTAGCGCCCGGCACCTCTATCGGGGGCCGGTTCAGCGAGGACGGACGGCGCACCGGACGAGCCGGCGTCGAGTCGGGTTGCACGGGCCCGCGCCGTCAGCCGGCCTCGCGTGCCATGCGCTGGGCGATCTCGGCGGCGAGGCACTCCGGGCAGAGGCAGCGCGTACCGGCCGCCGGCGGCGCGCCGCCGGACAGGGTCGGCATCGACGCGCACCAGCAGTCGAATGGCTGGGTGCGAGCGCCGCAGTCGAAGCCGCGCCCGCAGCGTGGGCAACGCGCGCGGCGCGGCGTCGAGCGGGCGTCGGCGGCGGTATCGGTCATGGCGGAAACGCGGAAGCGGGCAGGAACGTCACCCTACGCGACAAGCATAGCGCGGCGGACGGATTTTGCACGTCGGCCGCTCGGCCGATGCATGCCGCCGACGCAGGCCGTCGCGCTGTCCACCCCGCCGCCGCGGGCGCCCCGCGCGGGGTCCGGCACCATGGCCGGCGGGCCGCCGCGCGTGGCGACCGGCCCGCGCGATCGGCCGTCCGGCCAGCCCAAAAACCCGATGCTGCGCTGCGCCACTCCTGTACAATTCGCCCTGTTTCAACCGTTCCCAGCCAGAGCCGCCGCCATGTCCGAGCCCATCGACCTCTCGCAGATCGCCCCCACGCTGAAGGCAGAAATCCTCGCGGAGGCACTGCCGTACATCCGCCGCTACCACGGCAAGACCGTGGTGATCAAATACGGCGGCAACGCGATGACGGAAGAGCGGCTCAAGCAAGGCTTCGCGCGCGACGTGATCCTGCTGAAACTGGTCGGTATCAATCCGGTGATCGTCCACGGCGGCGGCCCACAGATCGATCACGCGCTGAAGAAGATCGGCAAGGCCGGCACCTTCATCCAGGGCATGCGCGTGACCGACGAAGAGACGATGGAAGTCGTCGAATGGGTGCTGGGCGGCGAAGTCCAGCAGGACATCGTGATGCTGATCAACCACTTCGGCGGCCACGCGGTGGGCCTGACGGGCAAGGACGGCGGCCTGATCCACGCACGCAAGCTGCTGATGCCGGACCGCGACAATCCGGGCCAGTACATCGACATCGGCCAGGTCGGCGAAGTCGAGGCGATCAACCCGGCGGTCGTGAAAGCGCTGCAGGACGACGCGTTCATCCCGGTGATCTCGCCGATCGGCTTCGGCGAGGACGGCCTCTCGTACAACATCAACGCGGACCTCGTCGCGGGCAAGCTCGCGACGGTGCTGAACGCCGAGAAGCTGCTGATGATGACCAACATCCCCGGCGTGATGGACAAGGACGGCAACCTGCTGACCGACCTGTCGGCGCGCGAGATCGACGCGCTGTTCGCGGACGGCACGATCTCGGGCGGCATGCTGCCGAAGATCTCGTCGGCGCTCGACGCTGCAAAGAGCGGCGTGAAGTCGGTGCACATCGTCGACGGCCGGATCGAGCACTCGGTGCTGCTGGAAATCCTGACCGAGCAGCCGTTCGGCACTATGATCCGCTCGCATTGAGCGCGCGCCGCAAAACTTCCAGCCCCGACCTGCCGGCGTCGCTGCGACGCCGGCGCATCCCTCGCAGCCGGCCGCGCGCCGGCGCGCCCGTCTGGCTGTTCGATCTCGACAACACGCTCCATCACGCATCGCACGCGATCTTTCCGGAGATCAACCGCGCGATGACGCAGTACATCATCGACACGCTCCACGTCGGGCGTGCCGAAGCCGACCGGCTGCGCACCGGCTACACGCAGCGCTACGGCGCCGCGCTCCTCGGCCTCGCGCGCCATCACCCGATCGATCCGCACGACTTCCTGCGCGTCGTCCACACGTTTTCCGACCTGCCCGCGATGCTGCGCGCCGAGCGCGGCCTCGCGCGCATCGTCGCCGCGCTGCCGGGCCGCAAGTTCGTGCTGACCAACGCGCCCGAGAACTACGCGCGCGCGGTGCTGCGCGAGTTGCGCATCGAGCGCCTGTTCGAGCGCGTGATCGCGATCGAGCACATGCGCGACCGTCGCACATGGCGCGCGAAGCCCGACCACACGATGCTGCGCCGGATTCTGCGCGCCGCGCATGCGCGGCTCGAAGACGCGATCCTCGTCGAAGATACCCGCAGCCACCTGAAGCGCTACAAGCGCCTCGGCATCGGCACGGTGTGGATCACCGGGCACCTGCCGGGCCATCTGCCGAACATCGGCCGCCCGCAATATGTCGACCAGCGCATTCGTTCGTTAAAATCGCTCCGACTGGGCACACGATCGGGGCGACAGAAATGCAGCCGACTTACCCGCAGGACCAAGCCGTAAAGGAAGACCAGGCCACGCCGTCCCGCACGCGCCCGAAGCCGGGCGAGCGTCGCGTGATGATCCTGCAGACGCTCGCCGCGATGCTCGAGGCGCCGAAGCCCGAAAAAATCACGACGGCCGCGCTCGCGGCCCGCCTCGACGTGTCGGAAGCCGCGCTGTACCGGCATTTCACCAGCAAGGCGAAGATGTACGAAGGCCTGATCGAGTTCATCGAGCAGGCACTGTTCGGGCTCGTCAACCAGATCGTCGCGAAGGAGCCGAACGGCGTGCAGCAGGCGCGCACGATCGCGCTGACGATGCTCAATTTCGCGGCGAAGAATCCGGGCATGACGCGCGTGCTGACGGGCGAGGCGCTGGTCGGCGAGGACGAGCGGCTCACCGAGCGCGTGAACCAGCTGCTCGACCGGATCGAGGCGACCGTCAAGCAGTGCCTGCGGGTCGCGCGTACCGAGGCGCAGGCGCCCGATGGCGCCGCGCCGTTCGTGCTGCCGGCCGATTACGATCCCGCCGCGCGCGCGAGCCTGCTCGTCAGCTACGTGATCGGCAAGTGGCACCGGTTCGCGAAAGGCGGCTTCCAGAGGCCGCCCGGCGAGCAGGCCGATGCGCATTTGCGGCTGATCCTGCAGTAGCCGGGCGCAGCCGGCCCGCGAAATCCGCGCTCCGCGGAATTCCGCTATACTCCTCCGACCTGCCACCTTGGGTGGCGGGTCGGAAGCGCGCCGATTTGCTGACTCGATTGCGGGCGCGCGAACCGACCAGGGCCTTGATGCGTCTTCGTCCCGGCGGTTCACTACAAATGCGGCTAAAGAGGTCGTCAGCCGCGCACCTTCGCCTCCGCGCATCGCCGACACCGTTTAGCCGCCCAGTCATAAGGCGGAACGAATGGAATCGATCGGCATCGTCGCTCCACAGACCATGCACTTCGCCGAACCGCTGCGCTTGCAAAGCGGCAGCGTGATCGGCAACTATCAGCTCGTCGTCGAGACGTACGGCGAACTCAACGCCGCGCGCTCGAACGCGGTGCTCGTCTGCCACGCGCTCAACGCATCGCACCACGTCGCCGGCATCTACGCGGACGATCCGCGCAGCACCGGCTGGTGGGACAACATGGTCGGCCCGGGCAAGCCGCTCGACACCAACCGCTTCTTCGTGATCGGCGTGAACAACCTCGGCTCGTGCTTCGGCTCGACCGGCCCGATGAGCGTCGATCCGTCGACCGGCAAGCCGTATGGCGCACGCTTTCCGGTCGTCACCGTCGAGGACTGGGTGCATGCGCAGGCGCGCGTCGCCGACGCGTTCGGCATCGAGCGCTTTGCCGCCGTGATGGGTGGCAGCCTCGGCGGGATGCAGGCGCTCGCATGGAGCCTGATGTATCCGGACCGCGTCGCCCACTGTATCGACATCGCGTCGACGCCGAAGCTGTCCGCGCAGAACATCGCGTTCAACGAGGTCGCGCGCTCCGCGATCCTGTCCGATCCCGACTTCCACGGCGGCAACTACTACGCGCACGGCGTGAAGCCGAAGCGGGGCCTGCGCGTCGCGCGGATGATCGGCCACATCACGTATCTCTCCGACGACGACATGGCCGAGAAATTCGGCCGTGCGCTGCGCCGCGCGGACGGCGCGCTCGACGCGTACAACTTCAGCTTCGACGTCGAATTCGAGGTCGAGTCGTACCTGCGCTACCAGGGCGACAAGTTCGCCGACTACTTCGACGCGAACACCTACCTGCTGATCACGCGCGCGCTCGACTACTTCGACCCGGCGAAGGCGTTCGACGGCAACCTGACGGCCGCGCTCGCGCACACGCAGGCGAAATACCTGATCGCGAGCTTCTCGACCGACTGGCGCTTCGCGCCCGCGCGGTCGCGCGAGATCGTGAAAGCGCTGCTCGACAACAAGCGCACGGTCAGCTACGCGGAGATCGACGCGCCGCACGGCCACGACGCGTTCCTGCTCGACGACGCGCGATATCACAACCTGCTCCGCGCGTATTACGAACGAATCGCCAACGAGGTGGGTGCATGAACCAGCAAGCGCTGAACTCCCTGTCCGCACGCGCGGACTTCCGTGCGATCGCCCGCTGGGTCGAACCGCGCTCGACCGTGCTCGATCTCGGCTGCGGCGACGGCTCGCTGCTGTCGCTGCTGTCCGAGGAACTGGACGTGTCCGGCTACGGGATCGAACTGAATGACGCCGGCGTGCTCGCGAGCACGAAGAACGGGATCAACGTGATCCAGCAGAACCTCGAGGACGGCCTGCGCCTGTTCGAGGATCACAGCTTCGATTTCGCGATCCTGTCGCAAACGCTGCAGACGATCCACCAGACGGCCGCGATCCTGCGCGAAACCGCGCGTGTCGGACGCGAATGCATCGTTTCGTTCCCGAACTTCGGCTACTGGGCGCACCGGCTGTCGGTGCTGCGCGGCCGGATGCCGGTGTCGAAGTCGCTGCCTTACCAGTGGCACAACACGCCGAACGTCCGGGTGCTGACGATCAAGGATTTCGAGGCGCTCGCGCCCGAAGTCGGCGTCACGATCCTCGACCGCATCGTGCTGCACGAAGGCCAGCCGATTCGATGGGGAGCCAACTGGCGTGGTAGTCTTGCTGTCTACCGCGTCAAGCGCAGCTGAGCCGGGGAGCCGTTGACGGATGATCCGGCCCGCCCCCGCGTGCGGCCGCCCCTCCTGCGCCGCCCGCGCTGCCTGCGCCGCCGCCGCAATCAGTCAACGCTACCCAGTTTCTGTCCATGTCCAAAAGGCCACACGAGGCGCCCGCACTCACCGCTCACGAGGATCACCCCGGCTGGCGCGCCTATCTGAACACGCACATGCTGATCTGCGTGTTTCTCGGCTTCACGTCCGGTCTGCCGCTCTTCACGCTCGTCTACCTCGTGCAGGCATGGCTGCGCTCCGAGGGCGTGAACCTGAAGGAAATCGGCCTGTTCGCGCTGATCCAGTTCCCGTATACGTGGAAGTTCCTGTGGGCGCCGCTGATGGACCGCTACATCCCGCGCCTGCCCGGCTGGCGGCCGGGACGCCGGCGCGGCTGGCTGCTGCTCACGCAGGTGCTGGTCGCCGGCGCGATCGCCGCGCTCGGCTTCGTGTCGCCGCGCGACTCGATCTGGACGGTCGCCGCGCTCACCACGCTCGTCGCGTTCTTCGGCGCGAGCGCGGACGTCGTGATCGATGCCTACCGTCGCGAGCTGCTGCGCGACACCGAGCAGGGCCTCGGCAACGCGATACACGTGAACGCGTACAAGCTCGCCGCGCTGATCCCCGGTTCGCTCGCGCTGATCCTGTCCGACCACATGCCGTGGGACGTCGTGTTCGCGATCACCGGCGCATTCATGCTGCCGGGCATCCTGATGACGCTCGTCGTGCGCGAGCCCGAGGTGATCGGCGCGCCGCCGCGCAACCTGCGCGACGCGATCGTGCTGCCGTTCCGCGAATTCATCCAGCGCGACGGCTGGCGCGGTGCGCTGCTCGTCATCGCGTTCATCTTCCTGTTCAAGATCGGCGACACGATGGCCACCACGCTGTCGACGTCGTTCTTCCTCGACATCGGCTTCACGCGCACCGAAATCGGCATCGTCGCGAAAACCACCGCGCTCGTCGCGAGCGTTGCCGGCGGCATCATCGGCGGCATCTGGCTCGTGAAGATCGGCATCGGCCGCGGGCTGTGGATTTTCGGCGCGCTGCAGATGGTGTCGACGCTCGGCTTCGCGTGGCTCGCCCAGGTCGGCCCCGGCTCGCCGGTGCTCGCGGTGCTTTACGACTTCACGGTCGCGGCAAGTCACGCGCTCGCGTCGTTCCTGTCGGTCTTCGGCTTCGAGGTCACGCCGCACCTGAGCCCGATGACGGTCGCGCTCGCGCTCGTCTACGCCGCCGAAACGTTCACCACCGGCCTGACGATGGCTGCGTTCGTCGCGTATATCGCGAGCACGACCGATCCGCGCTACACGGCCACGCAGTTCGCGCTGTTCACGAGTCTCGCGTCCGTGCCGCGCACGCTCGCCTCGGCCGCGAGCGGCTTCATCGTCGCGAAGATCGGCTGGTTCGACTACTTCATCGTGTGCACCGCGCTCGCGATCCCCGGCATGCTGCTGCTGTTCAAGATCGCGCCGTGGAACGGCACCGCGCGCAACGGCGAGGCCAGCCGTGCGCAATGATCGACTGCATCGCGCGGCACGCGTCGCCGCCGCGCTGAGCGTCGGCCTCGCGACGCTCGGCGCGGCGGGAAGCGTGCATGCGACCGACACAAGTGCGGCTGCGGCCGGCTCCGCGCCCGCCATCGCGCCGGCTGCGCCGTCCACGCCCGCCGCTCCCGTTGCGCAGTCCGCCGCCGAAGCCGCGCAGCCGACCGGCGCCGCCGTGCCTGCGAAGGCCTATACGCCGACGTCTCAGCAGGTGCGCTACGGCAACGCGATCGCGTTCCGCACGCTGATCCCGTCGCCGCTGCTCGAGCAGCTCACCGCGAGCGAATACGCGCAGATCGTGCAGGCGGCCGCCGACAGCGACCGTCTGCTGCCCGCCAACCAGCCGCGCGTGAAGCGACTGCGCGCGATCGTCATGAAGCTCGCGCCGTATTCGGTGAAGTGGAACGATCGTGTGAAGAACTGGGCATGGGACGTCAACGCGATCCGCTCGCGCGACATCCGCGTCACGTGCCTGCCGGGCGGCAAGGTGCTCGTGTACGGCGGGATGCTCGATCGCGTCCGCCTGAACGACGACGAGTTCGGTGTGCTGCTCGCGCACGGCATCGCGCATGCGCTGCGCGAACACGCACGCAGCAATTTCAGCACGACGTCGCAAACGTCGCTGCGCGCGGCCTCGCTGCCGCCGCTGTTCGGCGTCGGCGAGCCGCTGCCGCAGGCGCTGAACCTCGGCGCGCGTCTGCAGACGCTGCGCTACGACCCGACCGACGAAACCGAAGCCGACGTGATCGGCGGCGACATTGCCGCCCGCGCGGGCTTCGATCCGCGCGCGGCGATCACGCTGTGGGACAAGCTCGCGGCGGCGACGCGCGCGAACAGGACATCGGGCTTCATCTACATGCATCCGTACAACGCCGCGCGGCGGCAGGATCTGCTGAACCGCCTGCCGGACCTGATGCCGCTGTATGCGAAGGCAGTCGGCAAACGGGTCGACACGCTCCCCGACTACGCGGGCATCAGCGCGCAGCGGCGCAAGATCGTGCGGCGCTGAGCGCCGCATGCGGCGGCTTCCCCGCCGCGCATCGCCGACGCGCGTCAGCGGCGTATGAGGCCGGGCGCTACGCGCCGACTTCCGACTCGACGGGCCGGCTGCCGCTTTCGCGCATCCAGCGCACGTCGTCTCCCGGGCTGCGGCCGAACAGCCGCTTGAACTCCCGGCTGAACTGCGATGCGCTCGCATAGCCGACCCGCGCCGCGGCGGCACCTGCCCCGAGACCGTCCTGCACCATCATCAACCGCGCCTGGTGCAGGCGCGCGGCCTTCACGTACTGCATCGGCGACGTCGCCGTCACGTGCTTGAACTGCGCATGGAACACCGCCAGGCTCATCCCGGCCTCGCGCGCGAGCGTCTCGACGTCGAGATCGGCCTTCAGGTCCGCATGGATGCGCCGCAGCGCCTTCGCGATGCGGCCGAAATGATGTTGCTGAACGAGCGCCGCGCGAATCGCGTCGCCCTGCGCGCCCGTCAGCACGCGATACGCGATCTCGCGCATGATCGCCGGCCCGAGCACGCGTGTGTCGTGCGGCGACGCGAGCACTTCGAGCAGCCGCACCACCGCGTCGGCGAGCGGCGCATCCAGCGGCGTCGAACAGACGCCGTGCGGCTCGCCGACCGCCGCACCGAGCGTCTCGTCGAGCAGGATCGCGAGCTCGGCGATCACCGCGAGATCGACGCGGATCGAGATCGCGAGAAACGGCTCGTCCATGCTCGCAAAGGTCTCGCATTCGAACGGCAGCGGCACCGACAGCACGAGATACTGCTGCGCGTCGTAGACGAACGAGCGATCGCCGAGATAGCCGAGCTTGCGACCCTGGCACACGACGATGATGCTCGGCTCGTACAGCACCGGCATGCGCGGCACCGGACGGCTCACGCGGATGAAGCGCACGCCGTCGAGCGCCGCCAGCGTATCGCCGTCGTTCGGTGCGAGACGCGAATGCAGCTCGATCATGCGGCGCCGCACACGGTCGCCCGCGTCGTCTGAAAGGGGCTGGAAGCTCATCGGCGTCATCCTGTCCTGCAAGAGAATCAGGCTCGCAATGTAGCACCTTGAAAGCATTTTTACGGCCGTTCGCGCGCAATTCGAGAGGAATAGGCAAATCTTCGAGACCTTCGTGTATTTCGCCGACGCGGCTCGCTCCTTACGATGGGCACCTGTCTCGCCGCGTCGCCACATGACGCGGCGGCAGTCTGATTCGCCGGATGTTTTCCCGGACAAGGAGCCCCTGCATGAGCACAACCTACGCTTACGCGGCGACCGACGCGCAATCGCCGCTCGCCCCGTTCGAATTCCAGCGCCGCGCGCTGCGCGACCTCGACGTCCAGATCGAGGTGCTCTACTGCGGCGTCTGCCACTCGGACCTGCATCAGGCCCGCAACGAATGGCGCAACACGATCTATCCGGTCGTGCCGGGCCATGAAATCGTCGGCCGCGTGACCGCGACCGGCCCGCAGGTGTCGCGCTTCAAGGTCGGCGAGCTGGTCGGCGTCGGCTGTCTCGTCGATTCGTGCCGCACCTGCCCGAGCTGCGCGGAAGGCCTCGAGCAGTATTGCGAGAACGGCTTCGTCGGCACCTACAACGGCCAGGATCGCGTGACCGGCGATGTCACGTACGGCGGCTATTCGACGCAGCTCGTCGTCGACGAGGCATTCGTGCTGCGCGTGCCCGAGACGCTCGACCCGGCCGGCGCCGCACCGCTGCTGTGCGCGGGGATCACGACCTATTCGCCGCTGCGCCAGTGGAACGTCGGCCCCGGCAAGAAGGTCGGGATCGTCGGCCTCGGCGGGCTTGGCCACATGGGCGTGAAACTCGCGCGCGCGATGGGCGCGCACGTCGTGCTGTTCACGACGTCGCCGTCGAAGATCGAGGACGGCAAGCGCGTCGGCGCGCATGAAGTGGTGATCTCGAAGGACGAGGCGCAGATGAACGCGCACCTGAACAGCTTCGATTTCATCCTGAACACGGTCGCCGCGCAGCACGACCTGAACCCGTTCCTGCACCTGCTCAAGCGCGACGGCACGATGACGCTCGTCGGCGCGCCGGAGCACGACCATCCGTCGCCGCAGGTGTTCAACCTGATCTTCAAGCGCCGCCGCCTCGCGGGCTCGCTGATCGGCGGAATCGCGGAGACGCAGGAAATGCTCGATTTCTGCGCGAAGCATGGCATCACGTCGGATATCGAAACGATTCCGATGCAGCAGATCAACACCGCTTACGAGCGGATGCTGAAGAGCGACGTGAAGTACCGGTTCGTGATCGACATGGCGTCGATCAAGCAGTAAGCCACGCGCCAAACGAAACGGGCCGCATGTTCGACATGCGGCCCGTTCTGCATCCGGCGATCAGGTCTCTCGATTCCAGCGCCGCGAACGATGTGCGACGGAAGGCGTTACCTCTTATAGTCGTAGTCGATCGTCAACGGTGCATCGCCACTGAACTTGACATCCTTGAATATCGACCATTCCAGTCAATGAACCACGAAAATTCGTGGCCATCACAACAAATAACGTATTAGAAATTTCTCATCACGCCGCGGCAGACGATACCTCCACTCGCTCAACGAGAGCTTCAACCAATTTCACGAGCGGCTGAAAATCAAACGAACACGTTGCATCCTTCAGCGACTCAACAACAAGATTTGAGAACTTTTCTTTGTAATCTTCCCCAACGCGCTGCTTCGCAAGCATCAACAGCCTTGAATCCGGAAGCTTTCCAGCAAGCCAATCATTGAATGTGATGTTATGTTCTCGAAATCCGTAAAATTGGGTCAACCCACTTCGGTCTTCAAGCCAGCCATTTTTACTCGCCACATCCCACAGTTCACGCGGACAAAGCTCTTCAATTGCAAACTGAAGCCTGACACCTGCCTTGATCACTTCGCGCGCAGAACCATCAGCCTTCATTTTATGCTTAAATGCCTTGGTTTTTCCGTTCGCACGCTTTTCGACAAGCTCATGAAACTCGTCGATTGACGGGACACTTGCATCATCGCCATCGAACAAACCAACCGCTCGCGCTTGCGGGCGACTATGGTGCCACGCGATCAAGCTATCTTTGACCCACCCATGCCCACCGCCATTCCGCACAGAACACATTACACGCAGATGCTTTGATTTATCGAATCGAGTCTTCAGAATGGTATCAATGATTGCTTTATCTGAAGGCCCCTCTACAAAAATTGTTGGGTGGTCTGTCGCAACCCCCTCCTCAATTCGCTCCTGCAACCGCTCAACCTTTTTCCGCCACTCACTAACGTGAGGCTCCAACAACTCCAAAAAACCAATTGAAGAATGGAGAGCCTCCACATCGCTCGGCTGCCCAACCGAACGAGGGGTCACTTGAGTACCCTCACCAGCACCAAGCTTGACCTCAGCCAGCGCGATTTCATCACTTGAGGATGATCGAATCACTGAGTAAAACACTGGAGAGTGAGTGGTAAGAAAGGTTTGTGTCTTTTCGCTATTTTCGAGAAAAAATTCAGCCAACTCGAAACATCGACGTGTTTCGAGATTGTTCTCAGGTTCCTCATACCCCCAGATCGTTACGACCCTTGGCCGCCCTGGTGCCGACAGATGATTTGCTTGCTCCGCAAGCCAACGCAAGATAATCGGAATATGTCGCACCTTAATTCCGTCGCCTCTCTGAGACAACGCAACCCGGCGATCCCCGACCGTCGATCGAAATTCGAGTTCGGTAAAGAGCTGCTTAAGATCACTCGGAAGTTCCAAATCTGATTTCAATCCAAGCTGCACTTCCAAATCAGAAAGAATACCTCCAGTATGCCGGCGAATTTCACCGGTAAAACTTGCGGCGGCCGCTCGAATATCGCTTTGGACGGTGGCATCCAACATATCGTGCACCGAACCCAGCAGCAACTCAAAATACTCTTGACCTTTAATCGCAGGAACATACTCATACCTCATCGCCTTGAGGTATGCGTACGCCTTCGAACGACCAGGTAGGTCACTACCATCCGCAAGACTGATGAGTTCTCCGTGAAGCCCTTGTTGTCGCCACACTCGTTTCCACACCACCTGCTGACGCACATTAAATGAGTACGGCAAAGTGAATGTTAATACTATTTCGATTTGCGGGGCCTTGTTCTTAACCACGCGAGCATACCCACTATAGTCCCGATCCCACTTGAAATCGTAACGACCATTCGTCCCATTGAAAAATAAATCGAGTGCACGCAGCAAATTTGATTTGCCCTCGTCATTGCAGCCAACGAATACAGTCAACGCTTTAGCATCTACTGACACGTCAGCAAGAGAGCGGAAATTTTTTACCTTTATATGGTCTATCGGCATGATTTTTATCGCAACCTTTTGAACGACGCCCGTGCTACCCCGCACGACCCCAGCGCTACATCAGTGTGCCCGCCTCACTCACTGGAGCACCTACCTTCGATAAAGCTAACGGCGCGTACTTCCGCGCCTTAACGATCACTTGTAGTCGTAATCCACCGTCAGCGGCGCGTGATCGCTGAACTTGATGTCCTTGAAGATCGACGTGCTTTTCGCGGTACCGGCCACGCCGGGCGTCGCGATCTGGTAATCGATCCGCCACCCGACGTTCTTCGCATACGCCTGGCCGCGGTTGCTCCACCACGTGTACTGCTCGGGGCGCTGGTCGAGCGTGCGGAACACGTCGACGTAGCCGACATCGTCGAACAGCTTCGTGAGCCACTCGCGTTCTTCCGGCAGGCAGCCCGAGTTCTTCTGGTTGCTCTTCCAGTTCTTGATGTCGATTTCCTTGTGGACGATGTTCACGTCGCCGCACAGGATCACCTCGCGCTTCTTCTTCAGCTCGGCGAGGTGCGGCATGAATTCGTCCATGAAGCGGTACTTCGCCTGCTGGCGCTCTTCGCCGCTCGAGCCGGACGGCACGTACACCGACACGACCGACAGCTTGCCGTAGCGCGCCTCGACGTAGCGCCCCTCGGAATCGAATTCGCTGCTGCCGAAGCCGATGATCACGTCATCGGGCTCGTGGCGGCTGTACACGCCCGCGCCGCTGTAGCCCTTCTTCTCGGCGTGGTGGAAGTAGCTCCTGAAGCCGTGCGGCTCGACGAATTCAGCCGGCAGGTCGTCGGCCGATACCTTGATTTCCTGCACGCACACGCAATCGGCGTTCTGTTCGCCGAGCCATTCGAAGAAGCCCTTCTTCGCGGCGGAGCGGATGCCGTTCAGGTTGGCGGTAATCACTCGCATCATGTCGGGTTCCGTTGTTCAGTTCAGTTCGATGTTGTTACAGGATCGCAGGCTAGCGGATCTTCACGCCTTCGAGCTCGGGCTTCGGCAGCGGGAATTCCAGCTTCATGTCGGTCATCGTGCGCAGCAGCAGCTCGGCGATCATCACGTTGCGGTGCGTCTTCGAGTCCGCCGGGATCACGTACCACGGCGCATGCTCGGCCGACGTCGCGGCGAGCGTGTCGCGGTACGCGGACTGATATGCGTCCCAGCGCTTGCGCGCATCGAGATCGGAGATGTCGAACTTCCAGTGCTTGGTCGGATCGTCGATACGCGCCTGCAGCCGCGCGCGCTGTTCGTCCTTCGAGATGTGCAGGAAGCACTTGATGATGGTCGTGCCGTTCTCGACCAGCATCGTCTCGAAATCGCGGATCTGCCGGTAGCGGCGCTCGCACTCCTTGCTGTCGATCGCGTCGAGCACGCGCGGCACGAGCACGTCTTCATAGTGGCTGCGGTTGAAGATCGCCAGCTCGCCCGCGGCCGGCGCTTGCGCATGCACGCGCCAGAGGAAGTCGTGCGCGGCTTCGATCGGCGTCGGCGCCTTGAACGACACGACGCGCAGGCCGAGCGGATCGACCTCGCGGAACACGGCGCGCACGGTGCCGTCCTTGCCGCTGGTATCCATCCCCTGCAGCACGAGCAGCACGCGCTTCTTCTGCTGCGTGTGCAGACGTTCCTGCTGCACGTCGAGCTCGATCGACACGGCCGACAGCCGTTCGCGGTCGGCATCCTTCGACCCCGACGAGAACGGCTTCGCAGCCGGGTCGAACGCATCGAGCGTGAATGCGGCGGCTTCTTTCTCGCGCGTGCTGTACGGCACGCGGAAATCGTCGAGCGACGGTTGTTTCGCCATTCGTTCCTCCGTTGGACGGTGCAAGGCACACGCGCACACGATAACGCATGCACCAAAACGACGGGCCGCCCCGAACAGGTTCGGCGGCGGCCCGTCGTCAGGCGCGGTTCAGGCGCGCGGCCATGCTCAGCCGAGCTTCTTCTTCAGCAACTCGTTGACCTGCTGCGGATTGGCCTTGCCCTTGGTCGCCTTCATCGCCTGGCCGATCAGCGCGTTGAACGCCTTTTCCTTGCCCGCGCGGAATTCCTCGACCGACTTCGCGTTCGCCGCGAGCACCTCGTCGATGATCGCCTCCAGCGCGCCGGTGTCGGAGATCTGCTTCAGCCCCTTCGCATCGATGATGCGGTCGGCCGCGCCGTCGTCGGTCGCCTTCTCGTCCCAGATCGTCGAGAAGATTTCCTTCGCGATCTTGTTCGAGATCGTGCCGTCGGCGATGCGCTGCAGCACGAGCGCGAGCTGGGCCGCCGATACCGGAATCGCGTCGATCTCGATGCCGTCGCGGTTCAGCTGCGACGATACGTCGCCCATCAGCCAGTTCGCGGCGATCTTCGCGTTCGCCGCGCCGGCCTTTGCGACCACGGCCTCGAAATACGCGGCCATCGCCTTGCTCGACGTCAGCACGCCCGCGTCGTACGCCGACACGCCGTACTGCTCGACGAAGCGCTGCTGCATCGCGGCCGGCAGCTCGGGCATCCCGGACTGCACGCGTTCGATCCAGTCCTGGCCGATCACGAGCGGCATCAGGTCGGGATCGGGGAAGTAGCGGTAGTCGTGCGCGTCTTCCTTGCTGCGCATCGAACGCGTCTCGCGCTTGTCCGGATCGTAGAGGCGCGTTTCCTGCACGACTTCGCCGCCGTCCTCGATCAGCTCGATCTGGCGGCGCACTTCGTAGTTGATCGCTTCCTCGAGGAACCGGAACGAGTTCAGGTTCTTGATCTCGGCGCGCGTGCCGAACTTCTCCTGGCCGACCGGCCGCACCGACACGTTCGCGTCGCAGCGGAACGAGCCTTCCTGCATGTTGCCGTCGCAGATGCCAAGCCACACGACGAGCGCGTGCAGCGCCTTCGCATAGGCCACGGCCTCGGCCGCGCTACGCATTTCCGGCTCGGTGACGATCTCGAGCAGCGGCGTGCCCGCGCGGTTCAGGTCGATCCCCGTCATACCGGCGAAGTCTTCGTGCAGCGACTTGCCCGCGTCTTCCTCGAGGTGCGCGCGGGTCAGGTTGACCGTCTTCTCGTACGCTTCCTTGCCGGCCTTTTCGTTGGCGGGCACCTGGATCGTGATCGAGCCGCCCTGCACGACCGGAATCTCGTACTGGCTGATCTGATAGCCCTTCGGCAGATCGGGGTAGAAATAATTCTTGCGCGCGAAGATGCTGCGCGGCGCGATGGTCGAGCCGATCGCGAGGCCGAAGCGGATCGCGCGTTCGACCGCGCCGCGGTTCAGCACCGGCAGCACGCCCGGCAGCGCCAGGTCGACCGGGCAGGCCTGCGTGTTCGGCTCGGCGCCGAACTGCGTCGACGCGCCGGAGAAAATCTTCGAGACGGTCGACAGTTGCGCGTGCGTCTCGAGACCGATGACGACTTCCCATTGAGTCATATGCTTACACCCCCGCCGGAACTTGCTTGTGCCAGTCGGTCGCGCGCTGGAACGCGTCGGCGACCTGCAGCATCCGGGCTTCGTTGAAATAGTTGCCGATGATCTGCAGACCGACCGGGCGCTTCTCGTTCGCGCCGGCGCCGAAGCCGCACGGCACGCTCATGCCGGGCAGGCCTGCGAGGCTCACCGACAGCGTGTAGATATCCGCGAGATACATCTGCACCGGATCGTCGCCCTTCGCACCGAGATCCCATGCGACCGTCGGCGACGCCGGGCCCATGATCACGTCGCAGGACTTGAACGCTTCCTGGAAATCGTTCGCGATGATGCGGCGGATCTTCTGCGCCTGCAGGTAGTACGCGTCGTAGTAGCCGTGCGACAGCACGTAGGTGCCGACCAGGATCCGGCGCTTCACCTCGGGGCCGAAGCCTTCGGCGCGCGACTTCTTGTACATGTCGAGCAGGTCGCCGTACTGCGCGGCGCGGTGGCCGAAGCGCACGCCGTCGAAACGCGACAGGTTCGACGACGCCTCGGCCGGCGCGATCACGTAATACACGGGGATCGACAGTTCCGTCTTCGGCAGCGACACCGGCACGAGCGTTGCGCCGAGCGCCTCGTATTGCTTGAGCGCCGCGTCGATCGACGCGCGCACGTCGTCGGCGAGGCCGTCGCCGAAGTATTCCTTCGGCAGGCCGATGCGCAGGCCCGCGAGCGGCTTGACCGCATCGTTGCCCGGCGCCCACGGCTGGCCGAGGTGGCGCGTGAAGTCTTCATCGTCGCGCTCGAGGCTCGTCGAGTCGCGCTCGTCGAAGCCGGCCATCGCGTTCAGCAGCAGCGCGCAGTCGGACGCGCTCTGCGCCATCGGGCCGCCCTGGTCGAGCGACGACGCGAACGCGATCATCCCGTAGCGCGACACGCGGCCGTAGGTCGGCTTGATGCCCGTCACGCCCGCGAACGACGCGGGCTGGCGGATCGAGCCGCCGGTGTCGGTGCCGGTCGCGGCCGGCGCGAGGCGCGCGGCGACGGCGGCCGAGCTGCCGCCCGAGCTGCCGCCCGGCACGGCGTTCGTGTCCCACGGGTTCTTCACCGCGCCGAACGCCGAATTCTCGTTGGACGAGCCCATCGCGAACTCGTCCATGTTGGTCTTGCCGAGCGTGACCATGCCGGCCGCCTGCAGGCGGGCGACGACGGTCGCGTCGAACGGGCTTTCGTAGTTCGCGAGCATCTTCGAGCCCGCGGTCGAGCGCCAGCCACGCGTGACGAACACGTCCTTGTGCGCGATCGGCAGGCCGGTCAGCGCGCCGCCCGCGCCGCGCGCGAGTTCGGCGTCGGCGGCCTTCGCCTGCGCGAGGGTGAGGTCGGCGTCGACATGGACGAACGCGTTCAGGTCGCGTGCCGCGTCGATCCGTTTCAGGTAGAGCTGCGCGAGCTCGACGGCCGAGCATTCCTTGGCGGCGAGCGCGGCGCGCAGTTCGGTCAGGCTTTTTGCGTGCATTGAGTGGTTTTCCTGGGAATTCTGGGTGGCGCGCGGCGCGAAGGCGGCGCGCTTGTCATCGAATGCTTACTCGATCACCTTCGGCACGAGATAGAGGCCGTCCTGGACGGCCGGCGCCGGACGCTGGTTGTCGTCGCGATTGACGACTTCCGTCACGGCGTCGTCGCGCAGGCGCTGCGCGACTTCCTGGATCTGTTCGATCGGGTGGGCGAGCGGCGCGATGCCGGCGGTGTCGACCGCCTGCATCTGCTCGACGAGGCCGAAGAATTCATTGAGCTGGCCGAGCGTATGCTCGGCGTCGGCGTCGGCCATTTCGAGTCGCGCCAGGTGCGCGATGCGTTTCACATCGGTCAGGGTCAGGGCCATGCGATCACCGGAAAAACAAGGCTGCGCAGCGCATGAAAACTGCGCTGCGGCGGGGGGTTGGAGGGTGCGATCCCACCCTCAAAAATCAGGGCCGAAGCGGCAAAAATACCGTCCGTTTCGATTCAAATACCGAGAAATTATAAGGTATCATTACGCGTTCGACCCAAACCCGGCAGCCTTTTCCCGCACCGTTTCGCCCCGCTTCGGCAAGCCGTGCGTGCTTCGTGCGATCCCCGGTAGCCATCACTCGCAGCTTCGTGCGCCGCGGCGGCCGCTTCCGCCACGCTTCCCGAGGCTGTTATTTTTTCCGCTGCCGCCCTCAGCGTTCGCTATGCAGGGCCGGCCCAGAGCGAAACAGGATTCTGAATGTTCGGTTTTTTGCGCAGCTACTTCTCCAACGATCTGGCGATCGACCTCGGCACCGCAAACACCCTGATCTACATGCGCGGCAAGGGCATCGTGCTCGATGAGCCGTCCGTCGTGTCGATTCGCCAGGAAGGCGGCCCCAACGGCAAGAAGACGATCCAGGCGGTCGGCAAGGAAGCCAAGCAGATGCTCGGCAAGGTGCCGGGCAACATCGAGGCGATCCGCCCGATGAAGGACGGCGTGATCGCCGACTTCACCGTCACCGAGCAGATGATCAAGCAGTTCATCAAGACGGCGCACGAGTCGCGCATGTTCTCGCCGTCGCCGCGCATCATCATCTGCGTGCCGTGCGGCTCGACCCAGGTCGAGCGTCGCGCGATCAAGGAAGCCGCGCATGGCGCCGGCGCGTCGCAGGTCTACCTGATCGAGGAGCCGATGGCGGCTGCGATCGGCGCGGGCCTGCCGGTGTCGGAAGCCACCGGCTCGATGGTCGTCGACATCGGCGGCGGCACGACGGAAGTCGGCGTGATCTCGCTTGGCGGCATCGTGTACAAGGGCTCGGTGCGCGTCGGTGGTGACAAGTTCGACGAGGCGATCGTCAACTACATCCGCCGCAACTACGGGATGCTGATCGGCGAGCAGACTGCCGAGGCGATCAAGAAGGAAATCGGCTCCGCGTTCCCGGGCTCCGAAGTCAAGGAAATGGAAGTGAAGGGCCGCAACCTGTCGGAAGGCATTCCGCGCAGCTTCACGATCTCCAGCAACGAAATCCTCGAAGCACTGACCGATCCGCTGAACCAGATCGTGTCGTCGGTGAAGATCGCGCTCGAGCAGACGCCGCCGGAACTCGGCGCCGACATCGCCGAGCGCGGGATGATGCTCACGGGCGGCGGTGCGCTGCTGCGCGACCTCGATCGCCTGCTCGCGGAAGAAACCGGCCTGCCGGTGCTCGTCGCCGAAGATCCGCTCACCTGCGTCGTACGCGGTTCGGGCATGGCGCTCGAGCGCATGGACAAGCTGGGCAGCATCTTCTCGTACGAGTGATCGCCTAAGCAGTCCCGTTTGATATGACGCACCCGCGGCGTGGCCGGATCGCTCGTTCAGAACGAACCGCCACGCCGTTTGCGCGTCTGAGCATTATTTAACCGATCCCACGCGCCCGGCGCCGACCATGGAATACAGTCCGCCGCCCCTCTTCAAGCAAGGTCCGCCCGCGCTCGCGCGGCTCATCTTCTTCGTCGCCCTCGCCATCGCGCTCCTCGTGTCGGACGCGCGCTTCAGCACGCTCGAAATCGTCCGCGGCGTGCTGGGCACCGTGCTGTACCCGCTGCAGCGCGCGGCGCTCGTGCCGCGTGACTTGTTCATGGGCGCGGCCGACATCGCCGTCACGGGTGCATCGCTGCGCCACGAGAACGACGCGCTGCGCAAGCGCAACCTGCAGCTGTCCACGCAGGCCAACCAAGCTGCGGTGCTCACGCAGGAAAACATGCACCTGCGCGCGGTGCTCGAGCTGCGCCAGCACATAGCGACGCAATCGACGCCCGTCGAAATCCAGTACGACACCAGCGACCCGTTCACGCAGAAGATCGTGATCGGGCAAGGTTCGCAGCAAGGCATCCAGAACGGCGCACCGGTCGTCAGCGAGGACGGCGTGATCGGCCAGATCACGCGCGTGTTCCCGCTGCAGGCCGAAGTCACGCTGATCACCGACCGCGATCTCGCGATCCCCGTGCAGGTGCTGCGCACCGGCCTGCGCAGCGTGATCTACGGGACGCCGAAGGGCGATTCGCTCGACCTGCGCTTCGTGCCGACGAGCTCGGACCTCGTCGCCGGCGACGAACTCGTCACGAGCGGCCTCGACGGCGTGTACCCGCCGGGCCTGCCGGTCGCGAAGGTCGTGCGCGTCGACAAGCTCGCCGATACCGCATTCGCGCGCGTGACCTGCGCGCCGGTCGCCGCCGTGCGCGGCGCGCGCCAGATGCTCGTGCTGCACTACCAGAACGACGTCCCGCCGCGCCCGGTCGAGCCCGACCCGGCCGCCGAGAAGAACGCGAAGGGCAAGAAGGGCGCCAAGGCCGCCGCGAAGGGCGAGAAGGCAGAAAAGGCCGACGCGAACGCGAAGGCGGCCGCCGCGGCCGCGCCCGGCGCGAAACCCGCGCCGTCGGCACCCGTCGCTCCGGCCAAGCCCGCCGTCGCGCCCGCGAAGCCCGCGGCCGGGCAACCAGGAGCCCAGCGATGAACCGCCCGCAATACATCCTGCAGCCGGTCAACCCGTATTTCATCGTCTTCAGCCTCGCCGCCGCGTTCCTGCTGAACCTGATGCCGTGGGGCCGCCTGCCGGGCGTGCCCGACTTCGTCGCGCTCGTGCTGCTGTTCTGGAACATCCACCAGCCGCGCAAGGTCGGGATGGGTGTCGCGTTCGCGCTCGGCATCCTGATGGACGTGCATGACGCGGGGCTGCTCGGCGAGCACGCGCTTGCCTATACGCTGCTGTCGTACGGCGCGATCACGATCCACCGCCGCGTGCTGTGGATGCCGATCGGAGTACAGGTGCTGTACGTCACGCCGCTGCTCGTCGTCGCGCAGCTGGTGCCGTTCGTGATCCGCCTCGTGATGGGCGCCGCGTTTCCCGGCTGGCGCTATCTGGTGGACGGCTTCGTCGAGGCCGCGCTGTGGCCGATCGCGAGCCACCTGCTGCTGATGCCGCAACGCCGCCCGGTCGACCCGGACGATACGCGCCCCATCTGAGCCGGACCGACCTTGAATACCTGCCGCCCCCACGCCCGCGCGCCGCGCTCCGGGGCAGCTCCTCGCCCGCGCGTGGTCGCCGCGCACGGGCCAGATCGATCGTAACCGCATGACCGAATTCAACGACACCCAACAGCAGCTCTCGAAGTTCCGCCTGCGCGTCGCGGCGGCGGGCGTGTTCGTGTTCGTCTGCTTCGGGCTGCTCGCGAGCCGCTTCTTCTACCTGCAGTTGATGCAGCACGGCAAATACGCGCTGCAGGCCGAGGAAAACCGCATCTCGGTCGCGCCGATCGTGCCGAACCGCGGGATCATCACCGATCGCAACGGCGTGGTCCTCGCGAAAAACTATTCGGCGTACACGCTCGAGATCACGCCATCGAAGCTCGACGACACGCTCGACAACACGATCGACAAGCTGTCCGCGATCATCCCGATCGACGCGCGCGACCGCCGCCGCTTCAAGAAGCTGCAGGAAGACTCGAAGAACTTCGAGAGCCTGCCGATCCGCACGCGCCTCACGGACGCCGAAGTCGCGCGCTTCACCGCGCAGCGCTTCCGCTTCCCCGGCGTCGACGTGCGCGCGCGCCTGTTCCGCCAATATCCGCTCGGCACGACCGCCGCGCACGTGATCGGCTACATCGGCCGGATCTCGAAGCGCGACCAGGATCGCATCGACGCGATCAGCGACGACAACGACAGCGACCAGGAACACTACGATCCGCGTCGCGACGCGAACAACTACAAGGGCACCGACTACATCGGCAAGATCGGCGTCGAGCAGAGCTACGAAACCGAGCTGCACGGCCTCACGGGCTTCGAGGAAGTCGAGGTGACGGCCGGCGGCCGGCCCGTGCGCACGCTGTCGCGCACGCAGGCGACGCCCGGCAACAACCTCGTGCTGTCGCTCGACATCGGGCTGCAGCAGGTCGCCGAGCAGGCGTTTGCCGGCAAGCGCGGCGCGCTCGTCGCGATCGAGCCGAAGTCGGGCGACGTGCTCGCGTTCGTGTCGTCGCCGAGCTTCGACCCGAATTCGTTCGTCGACGGCATCGACCAGCAGACCTGGGACGAGCTGAACAACTCCACCGACAAGCCGCTCCTGAACCGCCCGCTGCACGGCACCTACCCGCCCGGCTCGACGTACAAGCCGTTCATGGCGCTGGCCGGCCTGACGCTCGGCAAGCGCTCGCCGGGCTGGGGCTTCCAGGATCCCGGCTACTTCACGTTCGGTGGTCACACGTTCCGCAACGACGTGCGCTCGGGCCAGGGCTGGGTCGACATGAACAAGGCGATCATGGTGTCGAACGACACCTACTTCTACATGCTCGCGCGCGACCTCGGCGTGAACGCGATCGCGAACTTCATGAAGCCGTTCGGTTTCGGCCAGATCACCGGCATCGACATCCAGGGCGAGGCGCGCGGGATCCTGCCGTCGACCGACTGGAAGAAGAAGGCGTTCAAGAAGGCCGCGCAGCAGAAGTGGTTCGACGGCGAGACGATCAGCCTCGGGATCGGCCAGGGTTACAACTCGTTCACGATCCTGCAGCTCGCGCACGCCACCGCGACGCTCGCGAACAACGGCGTCGTGATGAAGCCCCACCTCGTGAAGGAGGTCGAGGATCCGATCACGCGCGGGCGCCATCTGACCGTGCCGAAGGAAAGCGAAACCATTCCGCTCAAGCAGGCCGACATCGACGTGGTGAAGCGCGGGATGGAGAACGTGATCGAGAACCCGTCCGGCACCGCGTACAAGGTGTTCCGCGGCGCGCCGTACCTCGCGGCCGGCAAGACCGGCACCGCGCAGGTGTTCTCGCTGCAGGGCTCGAACTATAAGGGCCACCTGCTCGCCGAGCACTTGCGCGACCATGCGCTGTTCATCGCGTACGCGCCGGTCGACCATCCGCAGATCGCCATCGCGCTGATCGTCGAGAACGGCGGTTGGGGCGCGCAGGCCGCGGGCCCGATCGCGCGCCGCGTGCTCGATTTCTACCTCGTCGATCGCCAGAAACCGGAGAACGAGGCGGCCGCCGTCGCCGCCGCTGCGTCTGCGACCGAGCCGATCAACGCGCCGGTGATCGGCGATGCCTCGAAGACCGTGTCCGTCGCGGCCGGCTTCAAGGCGCTTCCCCAGCCCGTCGTGCCGGCCGCGGCCAGCGCGGCGGATGCGGCATCGGCCGCGTCGGCGCCCGATGCATCGGGTGCGGCCGGGGCAAGCGCGGCGCAGCCCGCCGTCGCGAGCGCAGCAGCGCCGATGGCCGCGAGCCTGCCGCCGATCCGGCGCCCGCACCGGCCTCGCCGGCCCGCCAGCGACGCGCAGCCGCTCGCCACCGCGCCGCGCGACGACAACTCCCGTGCCCCGGCCGCCGCGAAAGCGGCGAACGCCGGCACCGCTCATTAACGGAGAAAGGCATGCAATTCGACAAGCGCGCCTGGCTCGACAAGATCAAGCAGATGTTCGCGGGCTTCGACCGCCCGCTCGCCCTCATCGTGTTCCTGCTGCTGTGCGTCGGCATCGTCACGCTGTACAGCGCGTCGATCGACATGCCGGGCCGCGTCGAGGACCAATTGCGCAACATCCTGCTGACGTTCGTGCTGATGTGGGTGATCGCCAACATTCCGCCGACGACGCTGATGCGCTTCGCGGTCCCGCTGTATTCGTTCGGGGTCGCGCTGCTGGTCGCGGTCGCGCTGTTCGGGATGACCAAGAAGGGCGCGAAGCGCTGGCTGAACGTCGGCGTCGTGATCCAGCCGTCGGAAATCCTCAAGATCGCGACACCGCTGATGCTCGCGTGGTATTACCAGCGCCGCGAAGGCGGGCTGCGCTGGTACGACTTCGTCGCCGCGTTCGGGATCCTGATGGTGCCGGTCGGGTTGATCGCCAAGCAGCCCGATCTCGGCACGGGCCTGCTCGTGTTCGCGGCCGGCTTCTTCGTGATCTACCTCGCCGGCCTGTCGTTCAAGCTGATCGTGCCGGTGCTCGTCGCGGGCGTGATCGCGGTCGGCTCGATCGCCGTGTTCGAAGAGCGCATCTGCCAGCCCGAAGTGCAGTGGCCGCTGATGCACGACTACCAGAAGCACCGTGTGTGCACGTTGCTCGACCCGACCTCCGACCCGCTCGGCAAGGGCTTCCATACGATCCAGGCCGTGATCGCGATCGGCTCGGGCGGCGTGCTCGGCAAGGGCTACCTGAAGGGCACGCAGGCCCACCTCGAGTTCATTCCGGAGAAACATACCGACTTCATCTTCGCGGTGTTCTCGGAGGAATGGGGGCTCGTCGGCGGCCTCGTGCTGCTGACGCTCTACATGGCGCTGATCGCGCGCGGGCTCTACATCGCCGCGCAGGGCGCGACGCTGTTCGGCCGTCTGCTCGCGGGCTCGCTCACGCTCGCGTTCTTCGTCTATGCGTTCGTCAACATCGGGATGGTGAGTGGCGTGCTGCCCGTCGTCGGCGTGCCGTTGCCGTTCATGAGCTACGGCGGCACCGCGCTCACGACGCTCGGCATCGCGATCGGGATGATCATGAGCGTCGGGCGACAGCGGCGGCTGATGAAGAGCTGACGCCGCGCACGGCACGCAGTCGCCAGCGGAGCAGTCGCGGCAATGAAAAACGGCGCCTCGTGCGCCGTTTTTCATTGGGCAGGTCGAATGCAGTGCGTGCCGCCCGCTCACTACGGCGTCGCGCGCGGGTTCCCGTGGTCCGCGCCGGCGCCCGATGCCGGCTCCTGCGTCTTCAGGCGCGCGCTCAGCTCCTTGAATTTCAGCCCGGCCGTCTCGTCGCCCTGCGCGGCCGCGGCCGCGTAATACGCGCGCGCGATGTTCAGGTTTTGCGTGACGCCGTCGCCGCCGCGCTCGTAGAACGACGCGGTCACGTACTGTGCGGTCGGCTCGCCCGCGTCGGCTGCCTGCTTGTACCACGCGAACGCCTGCCGGTTGTCGCGCTGCGTGCCGCGCCCGTCGAGGAACTGGTTCGCGAGCGACAGCTCGGCCTGCACGTGCCCCTGCTTCGCCGCACGCAGGAACCAGCGGTGCGCTTCGGCCGGATTGCGCGCGACAAACTCACCGTCGTCGAACATCCGCCCGTACACGTACTGCGCATGCGACATATTCGCGTCGGCCGCCCGCTTCAGCCAGCGCAGCCCTTCGTCGACGTTCGCGGTCACGCCGACGCCGGTGAGCAGCATCATCGCGTAGTTGAACTGCGCGAGCCGGTCGCCGCGTTCGGCCGCATCGTGGAACTGCACCAGCGCCGCGCGATAGTCGCCGGCGTTGTAGTCGGCCACCGCCGATTGCGTCTCGCGCGCCGGGTCCGGCTTCGCATGCGGCGCATTCTGCGCGACCGCCGCGACGCACACGGCCCACAGCCCGATCATCGCGCCGATGCGCCCGCGTACGCCGGCCGTACGCCGCGCGCGTCCGGACGCCGCGCCGTCGCTGCCGTTCATGACCGCACCTCCTGCAGCGCCTGGCGCGTCGCACGCAGCAGCCAGCTCACGTCGGCCGACAGCGTGATCATCCGGTAGCCGGCCTCGCGATACTGGCGCGCGGTTGCCGTATCGTTCGCGAAGATGCCGACCGCGACGCCGGCCTGCTTGCCGGCCGCGAGCACGCGCGCCATCGCGGTTTCGACGTCCGGGTGGCGGCTGTCGCCGAGATGCCCGAGGCTCGCCGCCAGATCGGCCGGGCCGACGAACAGGCAGTCGACGCCCGGCGTCGCGGCGATCCGCTCGACTTCATCGATGCCCCGCGCCGATTCGATCTGCACGATCACCGCGACCTGCGCATTCGCCGTCTGCAGGTAATCGCGGCGCATGCCGAACGCCGCCGCACGCACCATGCCGGCCACGCCGCGCAGCCCGTCGGGGGAATCCGGCGACGGGAAGCGCGTGAGGCGCACGGCGTGCGCGGCCTCGTCGGGCGTCTCGATGCACGGGAACATCAGCGTGCGCGCGCCGGCGTCGAGCGCGCGCTTCACGAGCCACGGCTCGCGCCCCGGCACGCGCACCACGGGCTCGCTCGGCAGGTGCGCCGCCGCCAGCGCGCGCAGTTGCGACGCGACGTCGCGGCTGTCGTTCGGCGCGTGCTCCATGTCGATGCAGAGCCAGTCGTAGCCGGCGTGCGCGAGCGCTTCCGCGGCCGAATCGCTGCCGAGCGACAGCCACAGGCCGTACAGCGGCTCGTCGCCGTCGTGCAGACGTTGTTTGAGGGAATTGGTGAGCGTGCTCATCGATACGGCCTCCTGGACGGAACGGCAATCGAACGGGACAAGCAACAAGCAAAGCGGGCGTAACACGCCGGGCCGCCATGCACGGCGGCGCCGGACCGGGGCCCTGAACGTTGGTCGGACGTAGGCGGCCGATCTGACAGCGCGGGTCGCGCGGATGCGTTTTCCGGTGCCACGCAACGATCATAGCGCGGCGTTACGTGGAATGTGGGAACAAGTGGAGCGGCGCCGGACGAGGCCGCACGGCGCGGTGGCAGGCAGCCCGCACCGGTTGGCGAGGCTGCCGAAAGGGCAATATCAGCGGCCGGGCTGGCGCTCGACGTCGGCCCAGCAGTTCGGCGTTTCGTACAGACGCACACGTTCCAGGCGCAGGTTCACGCCGTAGTGCGCGTCGTACACGTTCGCGAGGATGTCGAATGCGATCGCCGCAAGGTTTTCGACGGTCGGGATCCGGTCGAGCACGACGGTCTTGTGGTCGGCCATCTGCTCGAGGAACGAGCGCACGACTTCGTCGCGCGCGTAGACCAGGAACGCGTGATCCCACTTGTTGACGAGGTGCTCGACCGCGAGCGCCTTCACGTCGGCGAAATCCATCACCATGCCGCGGTCGGGCGCCCCCTCGGTATCGACGAGATCGCCGCGCAGCGTGACTTCGAGCACATAGCGATGGCCGTGCAGGTTCCGGCACTGGCTGCGGTGATCGGGAATGCGGTGGCCCGCGTCGAATTCGAGTTTTCGGGTAATCAGCACGATGTCAAAAGCCGTGGCTCAGGGAATGTTCAGATATTTGTGGGTCTGCATCGACAGCCGCCACTGCGGATGCCGCTTGCACCAGTCGATCGCGAGCTTCGTATTGAGATCGCGCGACGGGCCGTCCATCGGCTGCACGAGAAAATACTCGAAATCGAGCTTCGCGTAGTCGGCCAGCCGCTGGTTGTCCTGCGGGATCACGACCTTCAGTTCGTTGCCCTTCGTGACGACGAGCGGCGCGTCGGCCTTCGGGCTCACGCAGATCCAGTCGATCGTCTCGAGCACCGGCAGCGAGCCATTGGTCTCGATCGCGATCTCGAAGCCTGCTGCATGCAGCGCGTCGACGAGCGGCTGGTCGAGCTGCAGCATCGGCTCGCCGCCCGTGCAGACGACGAAGCGATGCGCTTCGCCGTCCGGCCACAGGCCGGCGATCGTCGCGACGAGCGCTTCGGCGTCCTTGAACTTGCCGCCGTTCTCGCCGTCGGTGCCGACGAAGTCCGTATCGCAGAAACGGCACACGGCGTCCGCACGATCCTCTTCGCGGCCCGACCACAGATTGCAGCCGGCGAACCGGCAGAACACGGCCGGACGGCCCGCGTTCGCGCCCTCGCCCTGCAACGTGTAGAAAATTTCCTTGACCGCGTAAGTCATCGTGCTTCGTCCGGCTTGCGCCGCTCGTTGTCGATCAGAATCCGTTATTCATCCAGCGCCGCCGACGCACCCGCGTCACAGCGGCGCTTCGGTCACCCGCTCGCCCTTCAGGTAGGCCTCGTAGCCACGCTTGCGCAGCTTGCAGGCCGGGCATTCGCCGCAGCCGAAGCCCCAGTCGTGCAGTTCCGCGCGCTCGCCCACGTAGCACGTGTGCGTCTCGACGCGGATCAGTTCGACCAGTGCCTCCCCGCCGAGTTGCTCGGCGAGTTGCCAGGTCTGCGCCTTGTCCAGCCACATCAGCGGGGTCTCGAGCACGACGCGCGTGTCCATGCCGAGGTTCAGTGCGACCTGCAGCGCCTTCATCGTGTCGTCGCGGCAGTCCGGGTAGCCCGAGAAATCGGTCTCGCACATCCCGCCGACCAGCACGCGCAGACCGCGGCGATAGGCGATCGCGGCCGCGATCGTCATGAACAGCAGGTTGCGGCCCGGCACGAACGTGTTCGGCAAGCCGTTCGCCGAGGTCTCGATCTCGATCGTGCGCGTCATCGCGGTATCGCTGATCGCGCCAAGCACCGACAGATCGATCATGTGATCGTCGCCGAGGCGGTCCGACCACGCCGGAAACTTGCGCTTCAGCGCTTCGCGCACGCCTTCGCGACACTCGAGTTCGACGCGATGACGCTGGCCGTAATCGAAGCCGAGCGTCTCGACCGTCTGGTAGCGTTCCAGGGCCCAGGCCACGCACGTGGCGGAATCCTGCCCGCCGGAAAACAACACGAGCGCGCCGTCTTTAGCGTCTGTCCGAATCACCGTGATACTCCGTGAATGTGTAGGCTCGCGTCGCACTGCGCCCCGAGGCCGGCTGCCGCCGGGCGGCCCGACGCGGCCGGCCTGCGCCGGCCCGACCAGTATAGGCAGCGCGGTCAGCCGCGAATGCGGCGGCGCGCTTATACCGCTCATCGCGCGGCATCGTTGCCGCGCACCACGGCAGGCGCGCCACGGGCGACCGGCCATGCGCATGAAGCGATGCGCTAAGTCATTGAGCGGGCACGGATTTTATCATGCCCCGGCAAATGCTGCCGGGCACGCCGCCCACGACACGCAATACCCACCACAAACGAAAAACCCCAAGAACCTTCCGATTCTTGGGGTTTTAAATGCTGGTGGCCTGGGACGGAATCGAACCATCGACACGCGGATTTTCAATCCGCTGCTCTACCAACTGAGCTACCGGGCCAACGAAGAATGAAAGTATATCGAGCTATTCGTTCCTGAGCAAGTGTTTTCGCGAAATATTTTATGCGGCGCCTTCGGACGGTTTCTTGCCGAGCTCGACGCCGAGCTGCTTGAGCTTGCGATAGAGGTGCGTGCGCTCGAGGCCCGTCTTTTCCGCGACGCGCGTCATGCTGCCGTTCTCGCGTGCGAGGTGATATTCGAAGTACGCGCGCTCGAATGCGTCGCGCGCTTCGCGCAACGGGATGTCGAACGGAATCGCGGCCGTCTGGCCCGCGAGGCCGAGCGCCGTGGCCATGTCGTCGCCGAGCGTCGGCAGCGCGGCCGCGGATGCGACTGCCGCCTGCCCCGATGCTTGCCCGACACCGGCTTTCGCGGCCGCGTTGACGGACACCGGCGCCGCGCCGCGCGCGAGACCGTGCTCGACGGACTTCAGCAGCTTCTGCAGCGCGATCGGCTTCTCGAGGAAATCGAGTGCGCCGATCTTCGTCGCCTCGACGGCCGTGTCGATCGTGGCGTGCCCGGACATCATGATCACGGGCATCGTCAACAGGCCCTGCGCCGCCCATTCCTTGAGCAGCGTGACGCCGTCGGTATCGGGCATCCAGATATCGAGCAGCACGAGATCGGGCGCCTGATTCAGGCGGTATTCCCGCGCGGCCTGCGCGTTCTCCGCCGCCTCGACGACATGTCCTTCATCGCTGAGGATCTCCGAGAGCAATTCCCGGATGCCCATTTCATCATCTACCACCAGGATGGTTGCCATTTACGCTGCCTTTGTCTGCATACTTGCTTTTGTCTTGGCGGGAGCCGTCCCGCCCTGCGCGCCGGATTCGGCGCCTGGCGTATCGCTCGCCATCTGCAGGAACAGGATCGACACCTGCGCACCCTCGACGGTCTCGCCGTGCATGCGATTGCGCAGATCGATCCGCGCGCCGTGCTCGTCGACGATTTTCTTGACCGTGGCCAGCCCGAGCCCCGTGCCCTTCGCCTTCGTCGTCACGTAAGGCTCGAACGCACGGGTCAGGATGCGTGCCGGAAAACCGGGCCCGTTGTCGGACACGGTAAGACGGACCGCGACGCGCGTTTTGCCCTCGGCGTCGGGGTCGCCATATTCTACTGTCTTGGTTTCGATCAACACACGCGGATGCGCGACTTCCGCGACCGAGTCCTGCGCGTTCTGCAGCAGGTTGTGAATCACCTGGCGCAGTTGCGTCGCGTCGCCGCGAATCACCGGCAGCGACGGCGCGAGTTCGGCGACGATTGCGCTCTTGCCTTCGCCGACACCATACAACCCGAGCACCTCGCTTGCCAGTTCGTTCAGCTGCAGGTTCGCGAGCACCGCCGGCGGCGTGCGCGCATATTCGCGGAAATCGTCGACCATCCGCTTCATCGCGGCCACCTGGTTGACGATCATCGTCGCGCCGCGCTTGAGCACGTCCGCATCGGGCGGCGCGAGCTTGTCGGACAGCTTCATCTGCAACCGCTCGGCCGACAGCTGGATCGGCGTCAGCGGGTTCTTGATCTCGTGCGCGAGCCGCCGCGCGACCTCGCCCCATGCGACCGAACGCTGCGCGGAAATCACGTCGGAGATGTCGTCGAAGACGACGACGTAGCCGGACGTCTGTGGATCGTCGGCCTCGCCCTCGACCGTCGACACGAGGCGTGTGCCGCGCACGAGCAGGGTCAGTGGATCGGCTTCGCCCGGCACCTCGATCGCGAACTGCTGCTGCCAGTGACCGCGATCGCCGCTGCCGCCGTCCGAAGCCGCTTCGCGATCGGCGAATGCCTTGCGCACCATCGCGCCGAATTCCGCGACGACGCCGATCCGGTCGAGCGCCGTGCCGATCATCGCGCCGAACGGCTGCCGGAAGATCCGCTCGGCGCCGCGGTTGGCCGTCGTCAGCCGGAACTGGCGATCGAGCACGAACACGCCGGCCGTCAGGTTCGCGAGGATGCTCTCGAGATACGTCTTCGAATGCTCGAGCGCGATCCGGTTCTTCTCGACCGCCTGCCGCGCCTCGGACAACTGGCGCGTCATCGCGTTGAACGACTGCGTGAGGAAGCCGAGCTCGTCGCGCGACTTGATCTCGCGCTTCGGCGTGTAGTCGCCTTCGGTGATCTCCTTCGTGCCCTGCGCGAGCAGGAACAGCGGCCGCGCGAGCTGCTGGCCGAGCGCGAGCGCGAGCATCATCGCAATGAAGGTCGCGAGGAACAGCGCGAGCGTCAGCGTGCCGATGTACATCTTGCGCAGCCCGGTGCGGCCGAGCGCTTTTTCCTGATATTCGCGATACGCGCGCTGCACCGCGTCGGCGTTGTGCGCGAGCGTGGGCGGCACCGGCTGGGTGAGCTGCAGGAATCGCTCCGCCGGTTGCAGCAGCGACGTCGTCGCATCGGGTATCGGCCGCACGACGCGCAGCCGCAGCGCGCCCTTCGCGCCGTGCGTGCGCGGGTCGCCGTCGACCTCGCCCTCGATCGCCGCGTACGCGCCGTGTTCGCGCGCCTGGCTCAGCATCAGCGGAGTCGGCAGGTCGTCCGGAATCAGCGCGGCGAAATTGCCCGATGCCTGCGCGACGATGTGCAGGTCGGGCGCCGCGCCGGAGCCGCCGCGGCTCGGCTCGACGATCGTCGCATCCTGCACGCCGAACTGGTCGCGCAGGCGCAAGAGCGTGAGTGTCGTGCCGTTCGTGTTCGCATCGACGCTCGCGAGCTGGTCCGACATCAGCCGCGCCTTCGTCTGCAGGTCGGACAGCGACGCGTCGAGCATCCCGCGGCCGAGGTTCAGGCCGGCGGTCAGCGCGGTCTCGACGTTCACGTCAAACCACGACTCGATACTGCGCGACACGAACTGGTACGACACGATATAAATGATCCCGCCCGGCACCACGCCAACGAGCGCGAAGAACACCGCGAGCTTCGCGAGCAGCCGCGTGCCGAACTTGCCCTTCCTCAGGCGCACGACGATCATCCCGATCAGCCCGAGCACCACCAGCAGGAACACGAGCGCGACGATGATGTTCATCGCGTACAGCCACGAGTAGTAGCGGTCGAAGAATTCGGTGTTCGCGCTCGCGGCCGCGAGCAGCACGAGCAGCAGCAGCGCCGTGAGCGCGACGGTCGAGACGATCACACGAACGAGGAGGCTCTTCCCGCTGGCCGCGCGGCGCACTTTATTTAGCACGTTCGGTCACCGTGAAAGTGAAGCGCTTCCAGTCCGACCCGAGCGTCCAGTCGCGGTTGTTCACCGCGTCGACCTGGAACGGCTTCGGCATCAGCGCCGTATCGAGTTGCATCCGCACCGAGGCGGTGTAGGTTTCGCCGGCACGCACCTGGTTGCGGTCGATCACGTGCCACGACGTGATGTGCCGGACGACCGCGAGCGCGTCCTTCAGCGACGGGAAGCCGAGTTGCAGCCCGCCCGTCGACACGCGGTATTCGCGCGTGAGCGGCTGGAACGACAGGCGGATCGTCTGCGACACCGACACCGGCTGCTCGTCGAACCAGTACCAGCGCGCGCGGCCCAGTTCGAAATCGGTCGTGAAGTAAAGCGGGATGCCCTTGTTGACGGCATCCTCGAGGTTCGGATTCAGCTCGAAATCGAAGCGGGCATCGAGGCTCCAGCCGCTTCCGTCAGCCTGCAGCGATGCGCGCTGCACGGCGATCGACTCGGCACGCGCCGGCCGAACGACAGTCAGGCACAGCGCCAACGCGACCAGCAGGACGGCCGCGAGCCGAAGTGGAAAAAGGTGTTTGATCGTCACCGTTTCTGAAACCGCGCGTAGAAGAATCCGTCGTGATCGGTGTTCTGGTCGAGTGCGCCGGCCGCCCCGCCGTGCACGCCGCCCGGCAGCAGTTGGCCGGGCGCGTCCAATCGTACCGCATCTTCACAGGCCGCTTCAAACCAGCGAGCCTGCAACTCACCCTCCTCGGGGAAGATCGAACAGGTCACGTAGAGCAGTTCGCCGCCCGGCTTCACGAGCGGCCACAACGCTGTCAGGATGCGGCGCTGCTCCGCGACGAGCGCGGCAATATCGGCTTCGCGGCGCAGCCAGCGAATGTCGGGATGACGACGCACGATGCCGGACGCCGAGCACGGCACGTCGGCCAGGATGCGGTCGAACGGACGGCCGTCGTACCACGCGTCCGGCGCGCCCGCGTCGCCCACGCGCACGTCCGCCGCGAGAGACAGGCGCGCGAGGTTCTCGCCGATGCGCGCCGCGCGGGTCGCGTCGCTTTCGAGTGCGACGACTTCGGCGTCGGCCAGCTCGAGGATATGCCCGGTCTTGCCGCCCGGTGCCGCGCACGCGTCGAGCACGCGCATGCCGTCGCGCGCACCGAGCCATTCGGCCGCAAGCTGCGCACCAGCGTCCTGCACCGACACGACGCCGTCGGCAAAGCCCGGAATGCGGTCAACCGGCAGCGCCGACGCGAGCCGCACCGCATGGCGGCCGATCCCGGTCGCTTCGATTCCGCTCGCGCGCAGCGTATCGAGATACGCATCGACGGTTGCGCGGCGCGCGTTCACGCGCAGCGTCAGCGGACCCTGGCGCTCGCCGGCCGCAAGAATCGTCTGCCAGGCTTCCGGCCACGCATGCTTCACCGCATCGACCCACCAAGTGCGGTAATTCCAGCGTGCGACGGGATCGTTCTGCATCGCCGCGACGAGCGCGTCGCGCTCACGCTGGAAACGCCGCAGCACGGCGTTGACCAGCCCCTTCGCGAACGCAAATTCGCGCCGTGCGCCGATCACGGTGACGGCCTGGTCGACGATGGTGAATGCCGGATACGCGGCCGCGTCCTCCGGATCGAGCAGCAGCGCAAGCGCACCGGCGAGCACCGCATGCACATGCGCGGGCGGCGCCTTGCTGACCAGCCGGCCGATCAGCCAATCCGCACCGCCGAGACGACGCATCGTCCGGTACGCGACGTCCTGCGTCGCGCCGCGCGCCAGCGCCTGCGCGCCGGCCGGCATCTGCGCGAACACCGTGGCCAGTGCCGCCGGCAGCGCGGTGCCGCGCCGCACCGCATCGACGGCCTGCGCGGCCGCGTCGAGCGCGAAGCCCAGCGAATCGGGCGCGAGATGCAGCGCGGGCAGGCGCGCGGCGCGGCCGGAGGAAGACTGAGCGGAGGAGCGGGTTCGTGTCATCGGAGCAAAATCGGCAAACGGGTGCCGCGAGCGGCGGGAACCCAGCGGCCGCGTGGCCGCCGCGATTCCAAACCGCGCATTGTAGCGTGCGATCATGCGGCCCCTTTACGGGGCGCACAAATGAAACACCCCGCAGCGCGGGGCATGCGGGGTGATGTGTCGAGCGCGACGCGACTTAGTCGAAGCGGCCGGTGCGCGCCATCTCCATCAGGCGCGCGATGCGCTCCTCGGTCGCCGGGTGCGTGGAGAACAGATTCTGCAGACCGCCGCCGTGAAGCGGGTTCATGATCATCATCTGCGCGGTGGCCGGATGCGCTTCGGCCGCCTGGAACGGGATGCCGGCCGCATAGCGATGGATCTTGTCGAGCGCGGTGGCGAGCGACTGCGGATCTCCCGAGATCTGCGCGCCGCCGCGGTCGGCCTCGAACTCGCGCGCTCGCGAGATCGCCATCTGGATCAGCGCACCGGCGATCGGTGCGAGCAACGCGACTGCGATCCCCGCGATCGGGTTGGCCGGACGGCCGTTTTCGTCGCGACCGCCGAAGAACATCGCGAAGTTGGCCAGCGCCGAAATCGCGCCTGCCATCGTCGCGGTGATCGTCGAAATCAGGATGTCGCGATGCTTCACGTGCGCGAGCTCATGCGCCATCACGCCGCGCATCTCGCGCTCGGACAGCACACGCAGGATGCCCGTCGTCGCGGCGACCGCCGCGTGCTCGGGGTTGCGGCCCGTGGCGAACGCGTTCGGCGCGTCCTCATTGATCAGGTAGACGCGCGGCATCGGCAGGTTCGCACGCGTGGCGAGCTCGCGCACCATCCGGTAGAACTGCGGCGCCGTGTTCTCGTCGACCTCCTGCGCGTTGTACATGCGCAGCACCATCTTGTCGGAGAACCAGTACGAGAAGAAATTCATGCCGAGCGCGAACAGCAGCGCGATCGTCATGCCGCGCGAGCCGCCGATCATGCCGCCGATCACGATGAACAGGGCCGTGATCGCGGCCATCAGCATCGCCGTTTTGACCCAATTGAACATACCCACTCCTTATCCGTCAGGGGACCCGCCGCACATTACGATGCACGGCGGAAAATTGTAAGCGATTTGTTAGATAAGGTCTTGCCGGAAAAATTCAATCTCAGCGTTGCGTCGCCGCGAGCCGCAGCCCGAGGCCGACGAAGGCGCTGCCCACCGTGCGGTCAAGCCACTTCCTGACGCCCGGCTTGCCGGAAAAGCGCTGCGTGACGCTGCCCGCGACCCACGCGACGATGCAGCTCCAGATCGTGCTCATCACGAGGAACACCGAACCGAGAGCCAGGAACGCCAGCGCCTTGTGCGGGCTGTCGGCCGACACGAACTGCGGGAAGAACGACACGAAGAACAGCACGACCTTCGGGTTCAGCACGTTGGTCCAGAAACCCTGCATGAACAGCTGGCGCAGCGGCTTCGCGGCCGTGGCCCGCGCCGCCTCGGCGCCTGCCGGCGCGGCGGCCTGCTTCGCGAGGATCATGCGCGCGCCGAGGTAGATCAGGTAAGCGGCACCGACCAGCTTGATCACCATGAACGCGGCGGCCGACGCCGCGAGCAGCGCGGTCAGGCCGAACGCGCACGCAAGCGCGTGCACGCAGCAGCCGGCGGAGATGCCGAGCGCGGACATCAGCCCCGCGCCACGGCCCTGCGCGACGCTGCGGCCGACGATGTACGCCGTATCGGGGCCAGGCGTGACGTTCAGCAGGAAAACCGCGAGCACGAAGAAGCCGAAATGGGTGATGCCAAGCATGAAAACCTCGAAATCGGAAAGCGCAGGGAAATTCTACGCGCGCCTGCTGCGCCGTGCGACTCGGCCATCCGGCCAATTGCGCACGACCGGCATGTCGGGTCGAATGACGCTCACAGCCCGTCGGGCAACGCGAAGCGCTGGCCCGCGGCGAGCGGCGAGCCGGCCAGGAATTCGCGCGCGGGCAGCCGCTTGCCGCCCGGCTTCTGCAGTTGCGTGACGCGCAGCGCGCCGCCGCCGCATGCGACGACCACGCCTTCCGGCGAAGCCTCGACGATCGTGCCGGGCGCCGCGTCGACAATCGCGCCGCGCGCCGCCACGGGCTCGGCCGCCCATAGCTTGATTGCCGCGCCGTCGAGCATCGCGACGCCGCCCGGGAACGGGTCGAACGCGCGCACCTGGCGCGCGAGCACGTCGGCCGGCTTGCGCCAGTCGAGCGCCGCTTCGTGCTTGCCGATCTTCTCCGCGTAAGTCACACCGTCGGCCGGTTGCGGGGTGGCGGGCAGCGCGCCGTCGCGCTCGAGCCGCACCAGGGCGTCGACGATCAGGCGCGCGCCGTCGGCGGCCAGCCGGTCGTGAAGCGTCGCGGTCGTATCGTCGGCCGCGATCGCGACGCGCGCTTCGTCGATCATCGCGCCGGTGTCGAGGCCGGCGTCCATCTGCATCAGCGTGACGCCCGTCTCGGCGTCACCGGCCTCGATCGCGCGATGGATCGGCGCGGCGCCGCGCCAGCGCGGCAGCAGTGACGCGTGGATGTTGATGCAGCCGGCGCGCGGAATGTCGAGCACTTCCTGCGGCAGCAGCAGGCCGTATGCGGCGACCACCATCACGTCGTGCGGTGTCGTGCGCAGCAGCT
This sequence comes from Burkholderia sp. Bp9012, assembly GCF_003853825.1. Lineage (NCBI taxonomy): Bacteria > Pseudomonadati > Pseudomonadota > Betaproteobacteria > Burkholderiales > Burkholderiaceae > Burkholderia > Burkholderia sp. Bp9012. Next base: position 133,909 of record NZ_QTQA01000016.1, read on the forward strand.
CGATCGCGTCGGCCGCCTCCGTCGGGTACTTGCCCGCGCGGCGCAGCGACGTCGGCTGCGCGACGGACATTCCGTGCTCGACGGCATAGCGCTTCACGGCGCTCGCCTGCAGTTTCATCCCGCGCCCGGCGGGACGGTCGGGCTGGGTGAGCACGAGCGGCACCGGAAAACCGGCCTCGTGGATCGCGGCGAGTGCGGCCGCGGCGAATTCCGGCGTGCCGGCAAAAATCACGCGCAACGTATGGGTCATGAAAGCGTTCGGGATCGGTCTGGGCAAACGCGCGTCACATCGCGCGTTCGAGTTTCTTCATCTTCGTCTTGATACGGGTCTGCTTCAGCGGCGACAGGTATTCGACGAACACGCGACCCATCAGGTGATCCATCTCGTGCTGCACGCACACGGCGAGAAGGCCCTCGCAGTCGAGCTCGAAGGTCTCGCCCTGCTCGTTGAGCGCACGCACACGCACGTGGTCGGGACGCTCGACTTCGTCGTAGATCCCGGGTACCGACAGGCAGCCCTCCTCGTAGATCTGTTTCACGTCGCTCGACCAGATGATCTCGGGATTGATGAACGCGCGCAGCTCGTTCTTCTCCTCGGAGACGTCGATCACGATCACGCGCTCGTGCACGTCGACCTGCGTCGCCGCCAGGCCGATGCCCGGCGCGGCGTACATGGTTTCGGCCATGTCGGCGACGAGCTTGCGGATCCGGTCGTCGACCTTGTCGACGGGCTTGGCGACCTTGTGCAGCCGCTTGTCGGGGTAATGAAGAATGTTCAGCAAAGCCATGGTGTTCGGTATTCGGTGGAGCGGCGCGCCGCATCGGCCATCCGGCCGGCTGGCGCCGCCGCCGGGATGCAATGAAGATGAGGCGGACGCGCGGCATGTCAACGCCGCGGGTCTGCCTCCTGCAATTGGCCGGACGCTCGCGCGCGCGGCCCTGTCGAGTATTTCGGATGATGAAAATTTTATCATGGCGCCACGCGGTTCGCTGGCCGCCGCATTCGAGGGGAACCTCATGTCGCCGCAAGCGCTGACGACCTCCGCGTTGCGTGCGTGGCTGCAGCTCTCACATGCGCCGGGACTCTCGCCCGCCGTGCTGCGCGCGCTGCTCGATGCATTCGGCTCGCCGACGGCGCTGCTGCGCGCGTCCGACCAGGCCATCGGTGCGGCGAGCAGCGCTGCCACCGCGCGGGCAGTGCGCACCAGCGAGCGGAACGACCTCGATGCGCGCACCGACGCCACACTGGCATGGCTCGATACACCGGGCAACGCGATCGTCACGCTCAACGATCCCGTCTATCCGCCGCGGCTGCGCGACCTGCATGATCCGCCACCGCTGCTATATGTAAAGGGCAGGCTCGACTTGCTGCACGGACGCGGGCTCGCCGTGGTCGGCAGCCGCCATGCAACGCCGCAGGGGCTCGCAGACGCCACGCGCTTCTCGCATGCGCTGTCCGATGCGGGCCTCGTGATCGTCTCCGGTCTCGCGCTCGGCATCGACGGCGCCGCACATCGCGGCGGGCTCGACGGCCGCGCCGGCACGGTCGCGGTGATCGCGACGGGTGCCGATCTCGTCTATCCGGCTCGGCACCGCACCCTGGCGCACGAGATTGCCGCACGTGGCGCGATCGTTTCCGAATGGCCGCTCGGCACCCCCGCGCGGGCGTCACATTTCCCGCAGCGCAACCGGCTGATCGCTGCGCTCGCGCTCGGCGCGCTCGTCGTCGAAGCCGCGCCGCGCTCCGGCTCGCTGATCACCGCGCGGCTCGCGAACGAGCTGGGCCGCGACGTGTTCGCGATGCCGGGCTCGATCCACGCACCGCTCGCGCAGGGCTGCCACGCGCTGATCCGCGACGGCGCGAAGCTCACCGCGACGCCGCTCGACGTGCTTGAGGAATACGGGTTGGGCGAACCGGCTGCTCACGCCGGCCGCGCGGCGAATTCGCGTTCGCGCCCCGATAACGGAGGAACGACCGACACCGCCGGGCAGTGCGCGGGCGAGCACATCGGGAAAGCGGGTTCCGCCATTCCGGCCGCTGCGCCCGCCGAGATCGACGGCACGCCAACCGACAACCCGGCCGAACGATCCGTGCTCGCCGCACTGGGATACGGCCCCGTTACTTACGAGTGGCTCGCCGAGCACACCGGCTTGCCCGACGACGCGCTGCACCGCTCGCTACTCGGGCTCGAACTGGCCGGCCGCGTTGCGAGCATGCCCGGCGGACGCTTCGCGCGGCTTGACGCAACGCCCACCCCGCCCGCGTCCGGCGTGCTACAGTCCCCCGCATAGAGGCGGCCGTGCCGCCGACGCTACTCAAGGAATTCCATGCCCGCGCTGAATCTCGACACCGATGCCGATCGGATCGCCGAGCGCCTCGCCGATCCCGACACGCTGCTGGTCGCCTGCCTGTGCGCCGAATGGTGCGGCACCTGCCGCGAGTACCGAACCGCCTTCGACCAGCTCGCCGACGCCCATCCCGAGGCCTGCTTCGCGTGGATCGACGTCGAAACCCATGCCGACCGGCTCGACGATCTCGACGTCGAGAATTTCCCGACGATCCTGATCGAGGACGCGAACACCGCGCGCTTCTTCGGCACGGTGCTGCCGCACGCGGCGATCGTCGAACGGATGCTGTCCGACCTGAGCGCCGTGCCCGGCGCGCCGCACGCACCGAAATTGCGCAATATCCTGAATGTCGAGGCGTAAGCCGCACGCCAGCCCGGCAGCTTTTCGCGCCGTCGCGCGTGCCGCCACGCCGGGCGCTTGCCGCCATTGCGGCCCCCCACTATGATGAGCCGCTTTTTGCACGCCGCGCCGCCGTCGCCACGGCGTGTGCTATAAAGCCGTCGTAAAAGGGACCCACGCCGGCGAACCCGGTCTACCAACACACATCTGTCATGTCCAAAGCACTGATCATTGCGGAAAAGCCTTCTGTCGCGAACGACATCGCGCGCGCTTTGGGCGGCTTTACAAAGCATGACGAGTACTTCGAGAGCGACGAATTCGTCCTCTCGTCCGCGGTCGGCCACCTGCTGGAAATCGCCGCCCCGGAAGAGTACGAGGTCAAGCGGGGGAAATGGAGCTTCGCTCATCTGCCCGTCATCCCCCCGCATTTCGACCTGAACCCGATCGCAAAAAGCGAGTCGCGCCTGAAAGTCCTGACCAAGCTCATGAAGCGCAAGGACGTCGACCGCCTGATCAACGCGTGTGACGCGGGGCGCGAGGGCGAGCTGATTTTCCGCCTGATCGTGCAGCACGCGAAGGCGAAGCAGCCGGTCCAGCGCCTTTGGCTGCAGTCGATGACGCCGCAGGCGATCCGCGACGGTTTCGCGCATCTGCGCAGCGACACGGACATGCAGCCGCTCGCCGACGCCGCACGCTGCCGCTCGGAAGCCGACTGGCTCGTCGGGATCAACGGCACGCGGGCGATGACCGCGTTCAACAGCAAGGGCGGCGGCTTCTTCTTGACGACCGTCGGCCGCGTTCAGACGCCAACGTTGTCGATTGTCGTCGAACGTGAAGAGAAAATTCGCCGTTTCGTCCCGCGCGACTACTGGGAAGTGAAGGCCGAGTTCGCGTGCGCGGGCGGCTTCTACGAAGGCAAGTGGTTCGACCCGAAATTCAAGCGCGACGAATTCGATCCGGAAAGGCGCGACTCCCGCCTGTGGAGCCTGCCGGCCGCCGAAACGATCGTCGCCGCGTGCCGCGACCATGTCGGCACGGTGTCCGAGGAATCGAAGCCGTCGACGCAACTGTCGCCGCTGCTGTTCGACCTGACGAGCCTGCAGCGCGAGGCGAACAGCCGCTTCGGCTTCTCCGCGAAGAACACGCTCGGTCTCGCGCAGGCGCTGTATGAAAAGCACAAGGTGCTGACGTACCCGCGTACCGACGCGCGCGCGCTGCCGGAAGACTACATCTCGACGGTGCAGTCCACGCTCGAGATGCTCAAGGAGAGCCACAACTACCTGCCGCACGCGAAGCAGGTGCTCGACAAGGGCTGGGTGAAGCCGAACAAGCGGATCTTCGACAACTCGAAGATCAGCGACCACTTTGCAATCATCCCGACGCTGCAGGCGCCGAAGTCGCTGTCCGAGCCGGAGCAGAAGCTGTACGACATGGTCGTGAAGCGCTTCCTCGCGGTGTTCTTCCCGGCGGCCGAATTCCGCGTCACGACGCGGATCACCGAAGTCGCCGGTCATCACTTCAAGACCGAAGGCAAGGTGCTCGTCGAGCCGGGCTGGCTGCAGGTGTACGGCCGCGACGCCGAAGGCGCGGACGCGAACCTCGTGCCGGTGCAGAAGGACGAGAAGGTGAAGACGGACGAGATCGCCGCCGTCGCGCTCGTGACGAAGCCGCCCGCACGCTACTCGGAAGCGACGCTGCTGTCGGCGATGGAAGGCGCGGGCAAGCTCGTCGAGGACGACGAGCTGCGCGAAGCGATGGCCGCGAAGGGCCTCGGCACGCCGGCGACGCGCGCGGCGATCATCGAAGGCCTGCTCGGCGAGAAATATCTCGTGCGCGAAGGCCGCGAACTGATCCCGACCGCGAAGGCATTCCAGTTGATGACGCTGCTGCGCGGGCTCGGCGTGAAGGAACTGACCGCGCCCGAGCTCACCGGCGAATGGGAATACAAGCTGTCGCAGATGGAGCGCGGCAACCTCGGGCGTGACGCGTTCATGCAGGAAATCGCCCGCATGACGCAGCAGATCGTCAAGCGCGCGAAGGAATACGATTCCGACACGATCCCGGGCGATTACGCGACGCTCGAGACACCCTGCCCGAACTGCGGCGGCCAGGTGAAGGAAAACTACCGCCGCTTCGCATGCACGAAGTGCGAGTTCTCGATCTCGAAGATTCCGGGTAGCCGACAGTTCGAGATCGCGGAAGTCGAGGAATTGCTGCAGCAGAAGACCATCGGTCCGCTGTCCGGCTTCCGCAGCAAGATGGGCCGCCCGTTCTCGGCGATCCTGAAGCTCTCGTTCGACGACGAGACGAAGAACTACAAGCTCGAGTTCGACTTTGGCCAGGACCAGGGCGGCGAGGAAGGCGAGGCGCCCGACTTCTCCGCGCAGGAACCGGTCGGCGCGTGCCCGAAGTGCAAGGGCCGCGTGTTCGAGCACGGGATGAGCTATGTGTGCGAGCACTCGGTCGCGAATCCGAAGACCTGCGACTTCCGTTCGGGCAAGGTGATCCTGCAGCAGGAAATCACGCGCGAGCAGATGGCGAAGCTGCTGGCCGACGGCCGCACGGATCTGCTGCCGAACTTCAAGTCGTCGCGCACGGGCCGCAACTTCAAGGCCTTCCTCGTGAAGCAGCCGGACGGCAAGATCGGTTTCGAGTTCGAGAAGAAGGAGCCGAAGGCTGCCGCCGCGAAGAAGACGGCAAAATCGGCGACGAAGGACGCCGAAACCGTGACGGAAGGCGCCGAAGAGAAACCGTCACCGGCTCGCAAGACCGCCGCCCGCAAGACGACGGCGCGCAAGACGGGCTCGTAATGCTCGGGTTGCCGGGGGTTCCCCCGGCGCGTCGCGCGCCGGTCGAACGACAATGAAAGCGGCAATAAAAAAACGCGGATCGATCGCTCGATCCGCGTTTTTTCTTGATGCCGGCCGTCTCTGTGCGCGGCCGCCGCGACGTTACAGCGGCGACGGCACCGCGACCCGCGCGCGCGGCGAACGCGCGAGGCGCGGCTGCAGGTTCGGGTCGGTCGATTCGGGTGGCTCGGCACGCATCTCGACGCCGATCGGCGCAGGCGCAGCACCCTGTGCGGCCCACTGTTCGCCCATCGTCGCGTCGGTCGAGTGGCTGAAATACTCGACGAGGTGGTCGATGAACGTCCGCACCTTCGCAGGCAGATGGCGCCGGCTCGGATAGGCGATGTTGATCTCGACCTGCGGCAGCCGGAAATCCGGCAGCAGCCGCACCAGCGCACCGCGCGCGATGTCGCTGCCGATCAGGTAGCTCGGCAGGATCGCGACACCCATCCCAAGCAGCGCGAACTGGCGCAGCATCGCAGTGTTGTTTGCGACGATCACGTTGGTCGGGCGCACGCGCACTTCGCCGTCCGGCCCCGTGAACACGCGCTCGTCGCCCCAGTATTCGGTCGGCAAGCTCAGCGCCGGGTGCTCGGCGAGGTGTTCCGGGTGGGTCGGCACGCCGTGCTTTTCCAGGTAGCTCGGCGTCGCGCACACGGTCATGCAGCCCGTGGTCAGCCGCCGCGTGACGATGCTCGCGCTGCGCATCTGACGCGTGACGACGATCCCGACGTCGAAACCTTCCTCGACGAGATCGACCTGGCGGTCGACCAGCGTCAGATCCGGCACCACCTTCGGGAATTTCTCGGTGTACGACTGCAGGACGGGGGCAAGGTTGTGCAGGCCGAACACGACCGGCGCGACGATGCGCAACGTGCCGACCGGCTCGTGATTGCGCGCGACGACCATCTGTTCGACATCCTCGAGCTCATCGAGAATCTGGCGCGCCCGCTCCAGGTAGACCTGGCCCGACTCCGTCAGCGAAAGGCTGCGCGTGGTGCGGTTCAGCAGGCGCGTGCCGAGCCGGCCTTCCAGATCGGCGACGTGACGCGTCGCGACCGCGTTGGAGATATCCATTGCACTCGCGGCCCGCGCGAAACTGCCGAGATCCGCAACCTTGACGAACACGCGCATCGACTGCAAATGATCCATAAACGACTCCTGCCGCTGTTACAACTTCAAAAAGTTGAAGCATATGCGTAATTCTCCTACGACAGCGGAAATGATGCAGAGTTGCTCAACAAGGCCCGCGTTGACGATAAAAATAGTCAAAAATCCTCACCCATCGCGAATGGATGATCCAATTATTCTGATTGAAGCAACAATTGGGTGAACCTCATCCGGTAAGTGGCCGAATCAGGAAGGACGTGTCTGATGCGACACAACATCGCACCCCGTCGCACCCGACGGGAGCGACGCCGGGTCAGGCCAGAGCCGATTGCGGCGGAGCGTAACAACCTGTTAAAAAGACACCAAGACGTCCGCCGACGTAGCATCATGTCGGCCCCGGCCGGGCGGGACGGGTGCGCGACGTGCGCCGCCGCCACTGCCGCTTTCAACGCGCGACTCCCGCTGATCATGAAAATTGCCATCCTTGACGACTACCAGGACGCCGTCCGCAAGCTGAACTGCTTCGAGATGCTTGCCGAGCACGACGTGAAGGTCTTCAACAACACGGTTCGCGGCCTGGGGCAACTCGCGAGCCGCCTCGCGGAAGTCGAGGCGCTCGTGCTGATTCGCGAGCGCACGCCGATTTCGTCGCAATTGCTCGCCAAGCTGCCGAACCTGCGCATGATCAGCCAGACCGGCCGTATCTCGAGCCACATCGACCTCGAAGCATGTACCGACCGCGGCATCGCGGTGCTCGAAGGCACGGGTTCGCCGGTCGCGCCAGCCGAACTGACCTGGGCGCTCGTGATGGCCGCCCAGCGACGCATTCCGCAATACGTCGCGAACCTGAAACAGGGTGCCTGGCAGCAGTCGGGCCTGAAGACGTCGGCGCTGCCGCCGAACTTCGGTCTCGGCCAGGTGCTGCGCGGCCAGACGCTCGGCATCTGGGGCTACGGCAAGATCGGCCGGCTGGTCGCCGGCTACGGCAAGGCGTTCGGGATGAACGTGCTGATCTGGGGCCGCGAGCATTCGCTCGAGGCCGCGCGCGCCGACGGCTACACGGCCGCCGAGAGCCGCGAAGCGCTGTTCGAGCAGAGCGACGTGCTGTCGCTGCACCTGCGCATGCACGACGACACGCGCGGGATCGTCAAGCAGGAAGACCTGATGCGGATGAAGCCGACGTCGCTGCTCGTCAACACGAGCCGCGCGGAACTGCTCGAGGAAAACGCGCTCGTCAACGCGCTGTCGCACAACCGTCCGGGGATGGTCGCGATCGACGTGTTCGAGAGCGAGCCGATCCTGCAGGGCTACAGCCTGCTGCGGATGGAAAACGTGATCTGCACGCCGCACATCGGCTACGTCGAGCGCGAAAGCTACGAACTCTACTTCAGCGCGGCGTTCCGCAACATCCTCGCGTTCGACCAGGGCGACATGTCGAGCGTCGTCAACCCGGAAGCACTGACGCCGCGCCGCGTGCGCTGACCGGCGTTGACCGGCGCGGGCCGCGCTCGCCGCGCGGCCCGTTTCTCCGTTCCCGCCTTCAGGCGGCCACGCGGCCGCCCGTCATCGCGTCGACGCGCGTGAGGAAATGCTCGCCGTCGCGCCGTCCGAGGTCGTACGCATGCCGCATCTGCGACGGGCTCGTGTAATCCCAGCTCGAAATCGGCACCTTGCTCGACGGCTGTACATAGAGCCGCCTCTGGTCGCCGTGCGCGACCGTGAACATCTGCGGGCGCGGATACAGCCGCGTGACGAGCACCAGCACGTCGCCCGGCGATGCGTCGAGCGCGTCGACCGGCACGTTGTCGACCATCCCCCCGTCCAGCACGGGCCGCCCGCCGCGGCGCAGCACCGGCGTGAACGGCGGCGTGCACGACGACTGCAGGATCAGGTCGGCGAGTTCGTCGACGCTTGCGCATGCCTGCGCGCGCACGAATTCGGGCCGGAAGCCGAGCGTGCGCCCGAGCGTCGGGTGCAGCGTCTTGCGCACGTATTTCTCGATGTTGTACGCGACGAGGCCGGCGGCGACCGCACTGCGCGCGCCGAGCCAGCGCGGCACGTGCGACACGCCGATGCGGATCTCCGGCGCCGCGGCGAGCTTCGCGAACGGCTCGCCGTAGATGTCGAGCAATGCCTGACGGTAGATCCGGTAATGCGGAAACACCGGCTCGCGCCCGAACAGGTTGCCCCAGTACGCGTTCTTGCGGTTGTGGCGCAGCGCCTCCTCGTAATAGCGCATCACCCACGCGGCATCGCGCGTATACAGCATGCAGGCGGTCGCCGCGCCGGCCGAGATGCCGGCGATCACGCGTGGGCGCAAGCCGAGCGCCGGCTGGGCAACGTCCCAGAAGCCGGCCTGCCACCAGCAGCGATTGCCGCCGCCCGCGAAAACGATCTGGTCGAACATCGCGCCGCTCAACTGACGAGCGCGTAGGTCGACGTTGCGTGAACGGCCATCTTGCCGTCCTCGTCGAACAGCTCGACTTCGCCGAACACCAGGTTGCGGCCCATCCGCAGCACGCGCGCGGTGACGAGCACGTCGCCCTTGCGCACCGGACGCATGAAATTCGTGTTCAGCGAGACGGTGGTCATCGGCCGGAATTCGCCGAGCGCGGCCGAGATCGCGACCACCATCGCGGTGTCAGCCGCGGCCGTGAACACCTGCCCGCAGATGATGCCGCCCGAATGACGGAATTCGCCGGAAAACGGCAGGCGCATCGTGACGCTGTCGTCGCCGATCGATACGGGGACCAGACCGAGCGAGCGGACCCACGGGGCCAGCAGGCGATCCAGCAATTCGCGGACTGCGTTTTCGTCCATCTTCGAATGTCCAGAAAACGTTGCGCGACCGCCGCGCAACGGGTGTGGACGTCATCATACCGGGAGCGCGCCAACTGCGATCGCTCGTGAGCGCGCGAGGAGCCGTCGGGGCCGTGACGAAGTATTTTCAGGAAATTTGCAGAAAGCGCTTGCCAAGTCCGAAATACCCATGCATAATCTTTCTTCTGTTGGGGGCGTTAGCTCAGTTGGTAGAGCAGCGGACTCTTAATCCGTAGGTCGAGTGTTCGAGTCACTCACGCCCCACCAGGAATTTCAAGGACTTACCTCGCATGCGCGGGTAAGTCCTTTTTCATTTCCGGCATCGTGTAGGCGCCATGTAGGCATTTCGGATCCACGTCGATCGATGTCCACCAACATGCGATGCGGCCCATCACCAGTTTGCGCCACCTGCGACAGGTGCTCAGCGCGTCCAAAGCGGGAGGACGGAGAGATCAAACTGCCTGATTGAACGCTCAGCCACTGAACTACGCTTCGCGCCTCGGCACAAGCGTGGTCCATGCTGACAATCACTCGAAGCCAACGCTCAAGAGGTACAGTTCTGGACTGGTTTCTCGGGCCTTGCGCCACTGGTGCTCACTGCCAACTTCTACCCGCCGCCCTTGCTCCACCGCCACATCCGCAACTCGCTTCGCTGAACTTGTCAGAAAGATTGGAACAAGTGCGACGCTCTCCACACAAAAGCGAAAAACCAGGGCCCGCAAAAGGCTACTGGGGGTAGTGAGGGAGCAGCGCCGCCTGGCCAAGACGTCCGGATTGCACGCCGTCGCCGTGACGCTCACCTTCAGCAACGACGCATCCTTCTGTGCCCAGCACATCAGTGAATTCCTTGCACGGTTGCGCCAGGTACTCAAGCGCCGTGGCCATGCACTGCCCTACGCCTGGCTGCTCGAGCGCGGAGGTCGACTTCACTACCACCCGATGCTGTGGCTACCACGCGACTTTTCCCTGGACAAAGAGAAGCTCATGGAATGGTGGCCTTGGGGCGCCACGTGGACCGCCTGCGGCAAGCAGCTGCACCGGGGTGGCGCATTCAACTGCGCTTCATTAAATCTTCTCCGATACATATTATTATCATGATTAAATTTTTCGCGCGTCGGGATAGCGCCGCCCGCAATAACTCCACCCGCGCCGAAAAATCAAAATGAAACTTCCTGTAACGCGCCCTATTCTTAAAGCTAACAAAACCAATTGGAGGCCACCCGCTTAAAGACAATTCAACACCCACTTTTGTCGACACCTCATCAGGCAAGACCCAACACCCGTTTGCGACCCGCTCAATTCAGGCCGGCAGCGCGCGATGGTTATTTTTTGAAATTTAAATAATCCAACAATACTTTCGGCCAACTTGTTGCGCCACTACCGCTCGGCATATCATCATAAGTAGTTGAAGATATTATTATTACAAAACTAGACCAATTATTCGGATGATTAAAGCGCGAGTTTTGGCTTAAAAAATTTAATGACAAAAGCCATATCGACGACGATTCACCGTCAAGGAGAGCCTATGGAAAAACCTTCTTATGAAATATGGAAGTGCTGAATCCAGGCTTGCTTAAGTGGTGTGGGCAAGCGTGACTTTAATGTTTCACTTTCTGTGTGCGAGGCTCATATGAAACGAATAACAATAGCGACGGCTCTTGCCGTTGCCGCGGCCACGGCTTTGGCCGCGACGGCAGGGGCGCACTTCATGAGTGCGACCGAGAGTGTTGCCGACAGTGGCGCGCTTGTTGTCGCCTTCGATGAAGCCGGTCTCGGAAACCAGAACGTAAATTACACGCTGACCGCGCAGGCCACCGCCGTGTATGCATGCTTCAATGGCGGCGGCAACCATCCTGCGGCCAGCAACAAGGTGGGCCCATCGGCCCTCAGCGCATCTCTCAGTAACGTACAGCCCAAGAATGGTCGGGTCATAGCCAGCATCACGGTCGGGCCGCCGGCGAACACGACGCTCTCTTGCCCATCTGGGCAAACCCTCGCGCTGGCGTGCGTGAGTTACACCGACGTTACACTGACAGATACGACAAATCAGGTCGATGCCGATGGCGTGCTATCCGGAACGACCAGCCGGACATTTGTGAGCGGCAAGGGAATCAGTTGTAGTTGATGCAACCCCGTTCCGCAAAACAAGAAGGCTGAAATGAGCCACGCCCCTCGCGAGCATGGCGACAGAATACGGTGCCCCTTCTTCTGCAACCCTGGCCGAAAAGTTCAGGTCAGGGTTTTCCGCCTTCAACCGGCTGCCAAGAGAGACATGTGCCCCTCCTGGCCTTGGCGTTATATTCCGGCGGTAGCTCGGTCGGCTGCGTGTAGAAGAATAGTCCACCCGGACTGCAGCTTTGATGCCGCGGGCATCAATTTCGGGATGTTCCATTTCCCGCACCACGAACAAGCACTCGTGGCCGCGCTTCTCGTCCCACGGCACGGCGGCAGGATTGCCTTTACGGTCAGTGCGAGCCGCGATAAGTCCATCGCATTGGACAAAACGGCACGCTATAACACACGGCGTTCGCTTGCGTTCGCCTGTGCTACATCAAGCGCAGCCGTTCCCCGTGGGATACCTTTTGCACGAAGTACAAATGCGGAAGGCCGCCCACGTAACCCCGCCGACGAGCCTCCTCGAACAGTCGCTTCGATTGTTCGCGAACGCCGTGAAACCCGGGCTGGTTGGCGAGACGCTGCAGCAGCACCCCCAGGGAATTGGCGTGGTGCCTGTTGCTGAATTCGGCAATGAGCGCGTAGTGTTCCGCCATCTCGCTCGCCGGACGACGCCAGGTCCACGCTGTCCGGCCGCGGTCCGGTCGCCGCACGAGTTCGTATCCCAGCCACGCCATACGCGGTTTGTCTGCGATGCCGTGCACTTGCTCACCGTCCATGCCCTCTCCGCCGGTTGCGAGCATCAGCCACTCAACCTGCTCGTACCCTTCTGGCCAGTACATCACCAGCAGCGCGTTCGCCAAGCCATGCTTCCGCTTGGTAACGCGTTGCGCGGGTGTGCAGCCAATTCCGTAGCGAAGATGAAATTTCTTGGCCAGCGCTTCGGCCTTGCTCGCGTTCACGCTGCCTCGCGTGTATCGGCAGTAGCCCTTCGGAATCACACCGCGATACGCCGGGGTCTCGCTCGCCCAGCGAATAAACGCGCGCAATAGGCGATACGATAGTGCGGTCATCGTCGGACGTTCGCGGGTTTGCTCTTCAAGCCACCCCGCGATGCGCTCGCCGGTCAGGTCGGACAGTTTCAATGGGAGCAGCACCGCGAGCGGTCCTGGCGTCGTTACACCGGTGCCGCGCTTTCTCGGCTTGCCACCCGCGTCGGCATGCTGCACATGGTCCCTGAAAGTTCGTTCGCTCCACCGGGCTTTGCGAGCCTGAGTCGACGCCCCATGCGTCACCAAAGGTCGTCGCTTGGCGGCGTGCTTCCTCTTTGCGTGCCTCATGGGCCGCACGCTGCTCAGCCTTGATCTCGCGCGGGTCCTTCCCGTCATCTACCAGCGTTTTCAGTCGGGCCGCCTCAGTGCGTGCCTTACCCAACTCCCATGCGCGCGCGTCGCCGATCGTCACGCGGACCGTCTTGCCAAAAAGACGCGATTCGAAAATATAGGCACGGGCACCTGCTGCCGTCACCCGCAGTCCCAGCCCGGTGGTCTTCGCATCCCAAAAAATGCTCTGCTGTCTGCCTGGTTCGCACTCGTAGCCGCTTACCCGCGTTGCCGTGAAGTTCTCTTTCTGCATCGCTCGCCTCGAATAAGGGGCCACTGTCATGTAGGCGCCATGTAGGCAAATTCTGCAATAATCGATCAACGCCAATCAATTTGACCCCATTTCAATATAGGCGATAACTGATCGATGAAAGCCGCGCCCACATTGGATTTGAGGCATGTAAGGGAACGTCGGTCAACGCCGATTAATCCCGATGCTAATACCAACTTGCACGGACTCTTAATCCGTAGGTCGAGTGTTCGAGTCACTCACGCCCCACCAGGAATTTCAAAGGCCGGTCAGCGCAAGCTGACCGGCCTTTTTCCATTCCGGCGACCGATTCAGGCCCCCGCCCGACTCCCCAGCATCACGGCATGCAATTACATACATGCCTCGCCCGTGCACTTTCCGCTAGAATCGTCCGACAAAATATCACACGACCGGGACGGCGATCGCCATATCGCCCCCGGCACTGAGAGAGCATGGGACGTCAGACATGGAATCATGTGAGCGAGACGCGACCATTCGGAGGGCACGATCACGCCGACAGCCGCGCGCACGTCGAGTCGCGCCATCTCCCCGATCGCATCCGGCCCCGTCGCACGACGCGCACCGCGGATCCGGCCATGCCACGTAAGGACGCGCTCGTCGCACTCGCGCTCGGCGTTGCGCTGCTCGTGGTCGCAGCGATGCTCGCCGTCACCGCGAGCCGTGCGGTGGGTGATCTGGTCCGCACGCCGGGCACGGTCGTGCGCATCGTGCAGGACAGCGACGCGATGCGCGGATACCGTCCGATCGTCGCCTATCTCGCGAACGACGGCCACCGCCGTGAAGTCGCCGGCAATACCGCATCGGTGGTCCCGGCGTACGACATCGGCGAAAGCGTCGACGTCCTGGTCGATCCTGCCCATCCGAACCGTCCCGCGCTGATCGACGATTTCACGCAACGCTGGTTTCCCGTCGCGGTGCCGGCACTGCTCGCGGTCGCGTCGCTTGCGGTCGGCTGCCTGCTGTACGGGAGCGAGCGCCGTAGCCGGCGAGACAACGCGCTTGCCGCACCGGCCGCCGGCAAGACGGCCCGGCGCCGCTGGAACATCGCGATCGTGCTGGTACCGATCGCGATCGGCACCGGCTTCCTGGCCGGCGCCGGTGCTGCCGGGCTGCGCCAGTGGCAGATCGCCCGCCATTACGCGCACTCGACCGGCCACGTCGTCGAGATCACCGAATCGGCACAATCGTCCCGCACACGCACGTCGCTCTATTCGGCGACCATCGCGTTCACGACCGACAGCGGTCGCCCGGTCACGTTCGCGCAAGGCTCGGCTTCATCGCGCCCCGGGCTGTACGAAGGCGAGGTGGTCAACGTGCTGTACGACCCCGTCATACCCGAGCGCGCGGTCATCGACCGGTTCTGGGACCGGTGGGGACTCACGGCGATCCTGTTCGCGATCGGCACGCCGTTCCTCGCCACCGGATTGTTCGTCATCGGTGCGCTGTGGCCCGAACATCGGCCGCACGAACTCGCTGAATGATGAACGCGGAGGAGACGGGTCGTCGACGCCGCGGCCCTGGCCTCACCGCTCCCTGAACGCCTCCACCTTCGCGCGATTCCCGCAGGTGCGCATGTTGCACCAGCGTCGCCCGACGCCGCGGCCGTGGTCGACGAAGAACCACGTACAGCGGCCGCACTGCCGCACGCGCGCGAAGTCGTCGCCACGTAGCAGATGCTCGAACCCGAGCGCGGCCGCGTCGACCCAGCGCGACGCGGCACGCGCATCGGGCCGCCACGCGAAGCGGCCATCGACCGCGTCAAACGAGCTGCGCCCGATCGCATCGCGGATCGCCTCCGCGAGCCGGCCTGCCGCTCGCGCGCCGGCGCTGCCGCCGCTACCGCTCGTCAGATGCGCGAGCGCCACGTACGCATCCTCGCGAAAACCCTGCAGCGCGGCGAGTTCGTCCGTGCCGTCCTGCCGGGGATGACGCAGAAACCGTGTCAGGTCGGCCCGAGCCAGCAACCCCGATTTCCCCGCCCATGCGCGCACCGCCGCCCAGTCGACGAGTTTGTCCTCGTCGCGTGTCTTGCCCGTGTCGGCCACCGTGTTCAGGAAATCGAGCGCCGGATGGCCGCCGACGAAATCGGCCGCGCTCCATACGTGCGCCTGTCGCCCAGGCTCGTTTCGAGTAACCATTTATTTTCACCTATCGGTTTCATATCCGGATGAACAGGCGTAACCTGTTATCAACCCAAACAGGTTATCACGGAGGCGCCGATGCTCGATCTCGCCAATCACTTCGTATTCGACGGTCACCGGATCGCATGGGGCACGCTCGGTGAAGGGCCGCCGCTCGTGCTCGTGCACGGAACGCCGTTTTCGTCGCAGGTGTGGCGCCGGATCGCGCCATGGCTCGCGCGACGCCATCGCGTGTTCTTCTACGACCTGCTCGGCTACGGCCAGTCGGACATGCCCGACGCGGACGTCTCGCTCGGCCGGCAGAACGTGCTGTTCGGCGCACTGCTCGACGAATGGAATATTTCGCGCCCGCACGTGCTCGCGCACGACTACGGCGGTGCAACCGTGCTGCGCGCGCACTTCCTCGACGGCATCGCGTATTCGGACCTGACGCTCGTGAACCCGGTTGCGATCGCGCCGCAAGGCTCGCCGTTCGTGCGGCATGTCGCGCAGCACGAAGCCGCGTTCACGGGGCTGCCCGCGTATGCGCACCACGCGCTCGTGTCGGCCTATATCGGCAATGCCGTCGCGCGACCGTTGAGCGACGACGTGCTGTCGATCTATCGCTCGCCATGGCTCACGCCGGCCGGCCAGCCGGCGTTCTATCGGCAGATCGCGCAGATGCGCCAGCGTTACATCGAGGAGGCCGAGGCACGCTATGCGCCGCCGGACTTTCCGGTGCGCATCGTATGGGGCGAGGACGACGCGTGGATTCCGCTCGAACAGGGGCAGGCCCTCGCCGATCGCATCGCGGGCGGCAGGCTGATCCGCGTGCCCTGTGCAGGCCACCTCGTTCAGGAAGATGCACCGGAAGCGATCGTCGCCGCCGTGCTCGACGGACGCCGACAGGATTGATCGCCTCCTCAGCCGCGTGGCGTGGCGCGTCAGAAGGCCGGTACGCCACGCGCGAGCGTCGCGGCGAATTTCGCGGTGCTGGAGTCGCGCGGTCTCCCGAACAAGTCGCGCGATGCGCCAGCCTCGACGACACGGCCATCCGCGAGAAACACCGCATCGTGCGCACGTATCGCCGGCACTGCGAGCAGGTTCACGCAGCGCGGCAACGTGCGCTTGCATCCTACCGACGTGCGAAAGCCCGGCAAAAACGCAAATCGTCTAACGATGCGAGCCGATCGAATAACGCCCGCACCGGCCGCGAAGCCGGTGCGGGTGCGGGTGCGGGCGCGGGCACATTGCGTGCCGCTTACCACGGCAGCGAATAGGTCTTCGTGTTCGTGAAGCTCTTCATCGCCTCCTGCACGCCTTCCTTGTAGCCGAGGCCCGAATCCTTCACGCCGCCGAACGGCGTCAGTTCGAGCCGGTAGCCCGGCACCTCGCGCACGTTCACGCTGCCCACTTCCAGCTCGGTGATGAAACGCGTGATGTTGTCGAAGCGGTTCGTGCAGACCGACGACGACAGCGCATAGTCGGTGCTGTTCGACATCCGGATTGCTTCGTCGATGTCGCGAAAGCGCATGATCGGCGACACCGGGCCGAACGTCTCGTATTTCACGAGCGGCATGTCGGGCGTCACGCGATCGATCACCGTCGGCGAATACAGCGCGCCGTCGCGCACGTTGCCGACCAGCAGCCGCGCACCTCGCGCGATCGCGTCGTTCACCTGCTGCTCGCAGAACGTCGCGGCCGCCTCGTCGATCACCGTGCCCATGTCCACCGACGGATCGGACGGATTGCCGTACGACCACGCGCGCGTCTTCTCGACCACCAGCTCGGTGAAGCGATCGGCCACCGCCTCGTGCACGAGCATGCGCTTGATCGCGGTGCAACGCTGCCCCGAGTTCTTGTACGAGCCCGACACCGCGAGCGTGCTCGCCTCGTCGAGATCGGCGTCGTCCATCACGATGATCGGATCGTTGCCGCCGAGTTCGAGCACCGCGCGCCGGTAGCCCATCCGCGACGCGATCGACTTGCCGATCGATACGCCGCCGGTGAACGTGATGAGGTCGATCGCCGGATTCGTGATCAGCTCATCGGCGATCTCCTTCGGGTCACCGGTGAGCACTTGCAGCATCTGCGGCGGCAGGCCGGCTTCATACAGGATGTCCGCAAAGAGGTAGCACGATAGCGGCACCTTCTCCGACGGCTTCACGACGATCCGGTTGTTGGTCGCCACCGACGGCACGACCTTGTGCGCGACCTGGTTCATCGGATGGTTGAACGGCGTGATCGCGGAGATCACGCCGAGCAGCGGTTCGCGCTGCGTGTACACGCGGCGCTTCTTGCCGTGCGGTGTCAGATCGCACGAGAAGATCTGCCCGTCGTCCTTCAGCACTTCGCCCGCGCCGAACGTGAGCACGTCGGCAACGCGCCCGGCTTCGTACGTCGAGTCCTTGATGCACAACCCGGCCTCGGCCGTGATCAGCGCCGCGATCTCGGCGGTGCGCGCGCGCACGATGTCGGCCGCGCGGCGCAGGATCGCCGCACGCTCGTGGCGCGTGAGCGACGGCCGGTATGCACGCGCGGCGGCGAACGCGCATCGCACGTCATCGAGCGTCGCCTTCGGCACGGTGCCGACGAGCGTTCCGTCGTACGGGTTGCGCACCTCGATCACCGCGTCGCGATGAATCAGCTCCCCATCGATTCGCAGTGCTTCACGATGAAACGAGCGGACCTCCGTCGATGCTGCAATATCGTTCATGATGTCTTCCTGACGGGTGCGTACGCGTCACTGCAGATGATTGAGCGCGATGTCGATGATGTCGAAGTTGCGCAGTCGCGCGCGGGCCGTGACGTCGGTCGCGACCGGCTTGCTGAAGATCAGCGGCACGATCTGCTCGGAGAGCCCGCCGTGCGAGCGCAGCGGCACGTCGAGGCCCGACAGGTCGTGCTTGATGCGGCGCGTGCCGAGCACGACGTCCTGCTTCGAGATCACGATCAGGTCGCCCATCCGGTCGGGCGGCAGCTCGAAGCGCGCGCAGCCCTCGGCACCCGTCAGCACGACCTCGATGCCGTCCACCGCGGCAAGCCGCGCGCGCAGCGCGTCGGCGTCGGCGGAATCCGGCACGTAGACGGTCGCGAACGAGCCGAGCGCGCCGTGGTGCACGACGTACGGATCGGTGATCGGCAGGATCACGCGCGCGGCATCGTGGCCGAGCCACTCGTCGAACAGCTCCTGCAGGTAGATTACGTTGGGCTCGCCGGTCTCGCCGTCGTGCTTCGCGTTCATCCCGTGGTCGGCCGTGATCGCGACGATCGCGCCGAGCTCGTCGAACCGCTTCAGGTACGCGTCCATCATCTGGTAGAACGCGTTCGCGCCGCCCGTGCCGGGCGCGCACTTGTGCTGCACGTAGTCGGTCGTCGACAGGTACATCAGGTCGATCGGGCGTGTTTCGAGCAGGCGCACGCCGGCCGCGAACACGAACTCGGACAGCTCCGCGCTGTACACGCTCGGCACCGGCTTGCCGACCAGTTCCAGCACGTTGTCGATGCCGTTTTCCTCGATGCTCGCCTCGTCGGCCTTCTCCGACGAGAAGCAGATGCCCTTGAGCCCCTTGCCGAGCAAGCGGCGCAGCTTGTCCTTCGCGGTGACGACCGCGACGCGCGCGCCTCGTTCGGCGAAGGTGGCGAGCACGGTGGGCGCGACGAGATACTTCGGATCGTTCATCAGCACCTCGGCGCCGGTGTCGCGATCGTAGAAGTAGTTGCCGCTTATCCCGTGGATCGCCGGCGGCACGCCGGTAACGATCGACAGGTTGTTCGGGTTGGTGAAGCTCGGCACCACGCACTCGCCCTTGAGCGCCGTGCCCGGCTTGAGCAGCGTGCGCAGGAACGGCGCGACGCCGGCCTCGGCCGCCATCTCGAGATATTCATAGGCGCAACCATCGACGCAGACCACCACCACGGGGCGGCTCATCCAGTTGTAGCGGCGGCCGTTCACTTCAACGGATACAGGCGTTTCAGACATGACGGTCAGTCCTTTCGGTTCGAAGGGGTTGAGCTGTCGGCGCCCGCACCGCGCCGAGGAGGATGTTTTCCATGCTTGACATTAAAATCGATGATTTGTAGATTGTCAACAATATGAAGAAGACAGAAAGCAAAAGTCGAAGGGACGACGGGCTCGCCGCACACGGCGGCCGCTATCGGCACAGCTGCCGCGCGCTGGTCGACGGCTTCCGGCCGTTCGTCGATCCGGCGATCCAGGTGCCGATCATCGTCACGTTCCATGCGGCGGACGATCCGAACGACGATTTCAAGCGGTTTTATCAGGAGGTCAAAATGCGCGGCTACGTTCTGTATCCGGGCAAGCTGCCGGCAGTCGATACGGTCCGCGTCGGCTGCATCGGCCGCTTCGGCGAAGCCGGCATTCCGAGCGCGATCGCCGACACGCTGAAGGCGATGGGCGTGCGCCGCGTGTCCGCCGAAGCCGCGGCCTGACGCGATGTACCCGCCGCACGACGACACGCATCGCCGTGCGGCGGTTTCGCTTTCTTTCCCCGCCGTGCGCGGCACGGCGCCCGACCCTTACCGGCACGACAACCGATGCGACCCTTCTGGATCGAACAAGCACTGTTCAACGACGGCGATCTCGCCCCCGCCCTGCAGGGCGCGACGCAGGCCGATGTCTGTATCGTCGGCGGCGGCTTCACCGGGCTCTGGACGGCGATCCAGGCGAAGCAGCAGAACCCGGCGCTCGACATCGCGATACTCGAGGCCGACCTGTGCGGCGCCGGCGCGAGCGGGCGCAACGGCGGGTGCCTGCTCACATGGTCCGCGAAATTCCTGACGCTGCGCCGCCTGTTCGGCGAAGCGGAGGCGATCCGGCTCGTGAAGGCGTCGGAGGCGGCCGTCCAGCACATCGCCGACTTCTGCCGCGCGCATCGCATCGATGCAGAGCTGCGGCTCGACGGCACGCTGTACACCGCGACGTCGCGCGCGCAGGTCGGCACGCTCGCGCCGGTGCTCGACGCGCTCGCCGCGTGCGGCATCCACAGCTACGAGCCTCTGCCGGCCGCCGACGTCGCGCGCCGCTCGGGCTCCGCACGCAATCTCGACGGCGTGTACTCGCCGATCGCCGCGACCGTGCATCCGGGCAAGCTCGTGCGCGGGCTGCGCCGCGTCGCGCTCGACATGGGCATCCGGATCTACGAGCGCACGCCGCTCGTCGACTTCACGCCGGGGCAGCCGGCCGTCGTGCGCACGCCGTCCGGCAGCGTGCGCGCGAGCAAGCTGGTGTTCGCGATCAACGCGTGGATGGCGAGTCGCTTCCCGCAGTTCGAACGCACGATCGCGGTCGTGTCGAGCGACATGGTCATCACGGAGAAATGCCCGGAACTGCTCGAGCAGACCGGCCTCGTGGACGGTGTGTCGGTGCTCGATTCGCGGATCTTCGTGTACTACTACCGCACGACGGCCGACGGGCGGCTGATGCTCGGCAAGGGCGGCAACACGTTCTCGTGGCGCAGCCGCATCGCGCCGGTGTTCGACCGGCGCTCGCCGTACGAGGCGCAGCTCACGCAGAGCCTGCGCGAATTCTTCCCGTCGCTCGCGGGCGTGCCGATCACCGCGAGCTGGAACGGCCCGTCGGACCGCTCGGTGACGGGCTTCCCGTTTTTCGGCCGCCTCGACGACGCGCCGAACGTGTTCTACGGCTTCGGCTATTCGGGCAACGGCGTCGGGCCGACCTACATGGGCGGGCAGATCCTGTCGTCGCTGGTGCTCGGCCTCGACAACGTCTGGACGCGCAGTCCGATCGTGCGAGGCCCGCTCGGCCATTTCCCGCCGGAGCCGATCCGCTATGTCGGCGCGCACGTCGTGCGCAATGCGATCCGCCGCAAGGAGCGCGCGGAAGACGAGAGCCGACCGCCGGCGAGGGTCGACACGTGGCTCGCGAAATTCGCGAGCGCGGCCGGCAAGGCCGACAAGGCGTGACGATGCGATGACGTCACGCGCAACGAAGTGCAATGAAAAAGGGACGCTGCGAAGCGTCCCTTTGCATTGGGTACGACCGCCCGTGCGGCCGCGTCACACGCGTGCGGCTTTCTCACGCGCCACGTTGCCCGACGAGGGCAGCGCCTGCTCGTGCGTGCGGCGCATCCGCGCAAGGCCGTGCGCGACGTGCTCGCGCACGAGCGCGACGGTCTTCTCCTCGTCGCCGCTCGCGAGCGCCTGCACGATCTTGTCGTGCTCGGCCGCCGACACCGCGATCGCGTCCTCCTCGGCCTCGATCGCGGCCTGGCGCAGCAGCCCGAGCTGGCGCACGAGCCGGCGATAGGTGTCGGTGAGGTGCGTATTGCCGACACCGACCACCATCGCGTCGTGGAACTGCACGTTCAGCTCGGTGTAGCGCGTGACGTCGTGCGTCTTCGCCGCATCCTTCATCGACTGGATGATGCCCTTCAGCACCTTCAGCGTGTCGGGCGAAATGCGTTTCGCGAGCGCGCGCGCGACCGACTCGTCGAGCATCGCGCGCACTTCGTAGATCTCCTCGGCCTCGCGCAGCGGCACGACGCGCACCGTCACGCCGCGGTTCTTCTCGTTGCGCAGCAGCCCGGCCTGCTCGAGCGCGCGAAACGCCTCACGCACGGGGCCGCGCGACACGTTCAACTTGGTCGCGATATCGACTTCGTTGAGTTTCTCGCCGGGCGCATATTCGCCGGACACGATCGCGCGCTCGAGCATGTCCTGGACAAGCATCGCGAGCGACTGGCTTTGCAGGAGTTCGATGGCGTTGAGCGCGTTCGGGGCAGTCATGATCGGGCAGGCAGCGAAGCTGCGGATGAGAACGAGGGCGCCATGTCGGCGAATGATCGCTATATACCCTCACCCCGATATATTGTCAACAGTTTTCAGTTTCCAATGGCGAGTGCCTCATGCCGGAATGCGATGAGCGTGCGGCCGGCGCGAGCACGCCGAACCGCACGACGCAGATCAGCCGTCAGTCCGTCTGCTTGACCGGCCCCGGATCGCTCTGGCTCGGCCGGCCCGTCTCGACGTGGCCCGCGAAGCGGCGCATGACCTTGTCGTCGCCGCCGCGCAGCGTCGTCGCGGTGATCGTCAGATCGTACCAACCGTGGCTCGACGACAGCTCGAAGTGATCCTCGATGCGCTCGCCCGGCTCCAGCGTGTAGGTGCGCGCATGCGCGTGGCTGTACGCGTTGTCGACGACCACGCGGCATGCCGCACGACCGCTGTTGCGCAGTTGCAGGTACAGGTGGCGGTTGCGCACGTCGTAGCCGATCCTCGCTTCCGGGTTCGCGTGGCGGCCGTCCGCGGCCAGCCGCGTGTTGCCCTGGAATTCGCACAGATAGCCGTTCGGGCCATAGGCGGCGAGATGGTAGTCGCCGCGCGCGGCCGACGTGCTCCAGGTGTCGGCGAAACGGTCGTGCGAGGACACCGCGTAGCGGCGCGGCGGCGTCGCCGGATTGCGGCGGTCGTACACGTAGAACGCGGCGCCCGCGTCACCCGAGTTCGCGAAGTCGAGCGACACGCTGTCGTCGCGCCCGTTCACGCGGGCATGCACGAACAGTTCGTACGGCAGCGCGCGCGCCGGACGCGTGCCGGGCTCCTGCGCCGGCATCGACTGCTGCGCGGGCACCTGATACGCCTGGCCGGCGGTGGTGATGTGCTGCGGCACCGTGAAGCTCACCGTGCGCGTATCGGGCCGCGCGGAGAAGTCGAATGCCGACGTGAGGTCGCCGCAGACCGACCTGCGCCATGCGCTGATATTCGGCTCCTGCACGCCGAAGCGCGCTTCGAGGAAACGCAGCACCGACGTATGGTCGAACGTCTCCGAGCAGACCCAGCCGCCCTTCGTCCACGGCGAAATGATGATCAGCGGCACGCGCGGCCCGAGGCCGATCGGCTGGATGCCGCCCGGGTCCGCGCCCGGCACCAGCGGGCTCATCTCGCCCGGGTACTTGTTCAGGTCGAGCAGTTCGTCGCCGAGGTTCGACAGCAGGTTCGACGACACGATGCCCTGGCCGCCTGCCCCGCTCGTGACCGGCGGCACCGGCGGCACGACGTGGTCGAACAGCCCGTCGTTCTCGTCGTAGTTGAGGATGAACACCGTCTTCGCCCACACCTCGGGGTTCGACGTCAGCGCCTCGAGCACCATGTTGATGTAGAACGCGCCGTCGGTCGGCGACGCCTGCGGGTGCTCGCTGTACTTGTACGGCGCGACGATCCACGACACCTGCGGCAGCCGGTTCGCCTGCACGTCGGCCTTCAGCTCGGCGAGCGTGTGGTCCGACGCGCCCTTGTCGACCAGCGGGCCGCTCGCGCCTTCCTTCACCTGGAACTTCTTGAAGAACATCAGCGAATTGTCGGTGTAGTTGTCGGTCGGGTCGCCCGGGATGCCCGTGCCGCCCTGGTACACCTTCCAGCTGATCTTCGCGTTCTCGAGACGTTCCGCGTAGGTCGTCCACGTGTAGCCGTTCGTGTTGTTGCGCTCGCCGATGCCGGGGCCGTTCGGCTGCGTGCCGTACACGTTGCGCGAGTCGATCGTGCCGGTCCACAGGTAGATGCGGTTCGGTGCCGTGTCGGCGTGCGCGGAGCAGAAGTACGCGTCGCAGATCGTGAACGCGTCGGCCAATGCGTAGTGGTACGTGAGATCCTGGCGTTTCAGGTAGCCCATCGTCAGCACGTCCTGCTTCTGGTTCACCCACTGGTCCCACTGGCCGTTGTTCCAGGACAGGTGGCCGCTGCTCCAGCCGTGGTTGGTGCCCGGCTGGAATTCGGTCGTCTGCTTCGGGTCGAGGTAGAACGGCAGCACGTACGGCGCGGACGGGTCGAGCCCGCGCGAATGGTAGTTCTTCGTGAACACCGACGCCGGCGGCTGCTGCCACACCGGCGCACCGCTCGGCAGCAGGTGCGGGCGCGGGTCGTTGAAGCCGCGCACGCCGCGCAGCCCGCCGAAGTAATGGTCAAACGAGCGGTTTTCCTGCATGAAGATGACGACGTGTTCGACGTCGCGGATCGTGCCGGTGCGATAGGCGGCCGGCATGGCCAGTGCCTTGCGGATCGCGGGCGGGAAGCCGGCGTAGGCGGCCATCGCGCCGGCGGACTGGGCGGCAAGGCGCAGGAAATCGCGTCGATTGGTGGCGGACATGAAGAGGATCCTGTGGGTCGGTAAGGGTGGCGCCGGTCGAGCGGGGCCGGCGGTCGGTGCGTTGCCGCTATTACTCCGCACCGGCGTGTCCCGGCCGTGACCGGTTCCAGCAGGTTTCTTGCGCTCACCCCCAGCTTTTTTTCGAAGCAGCGCCCGGCGCGCCTTTCATCCGGCCGACACATGCCTGCGCTACGCTGACGCGCGATGAAGAGGGGGGAGAAGCCGAGTCGTGTTCGATCAGCTGAAGGCGTTCCACGCGACCGTCCGGCAGGGCAGCATCACGCGCGCCGCGCGCCACCTGGGCGTCAGCCAGCCGACGATCGCCGCGCAGATCCGGCAAGTCGAGCAGTTGTACGGCGTCGAGCTGTTCTATCGCAGCGGCCGCAGGCTCGAAGTCACTGAAACCGGCATCGAGCTCCTGCCGCTCGTCGAGAAGATGATCTCGCTCGAGGCGCAGGCCGACATCATGCTGCGCAACGTCGGCGGCCTGTTCGAAGGACACCTGCGGATCGGTGCGACCGGGCCGTACTACATCATGGACGCGGTCGGCCGCTTCTCGCATGCGCATCCGTCGATCGCACTCACGTGCCGGATCGGCAATTCCGAGGAAATCCTGCAGGCGCTGCAGGAATTCCGCATCGACCTTGCCGTGTCGTCGCAGCGCAATGACGCGGAAGGCCTCGAATGCAAGGTGATCTCCACCGATCCGCTCGTGCTCGTCGTGCATCGCGACCATCCGCTCGCGCGCTTCGACACGATCGACGCCGCGCAGCTCGCGAACGTGCGGCTGCTGATTCGCGAGGAAGGGTCGGTCACACGCCGCTGCACGGAGACGATCCTCGCGGCGGCCGGGGTCGCGCCCACGTCGGTCGCCGAGATCGGCAGCCGCGAAGCGATCCGCGAGGCGATCCTGCATGGCGTGGGCGGCAGCCTGTTTCCGCGCGGCGAGGCCGAGCGTCATCCGGACCTGCGCGTCGTCGCGCTGCGCGGTGTCGACACGACGATCGACGAATATGTGTACTACCTGAAGGCGCGCCGCCAGAGCCCC
Source organism: Burkholderia sp. Bp9012 (assembly GCF_003853825.1). Classification (NCBI taxonomy): domain Bacteria; kingdom Pseudomonadati; phylum Pseudomonadota; class Betaproteobacteria; order Burkholderiales; family Burkholderiaceae; genus Burkholderia; species Burkholderia sp. Bp9012. The sequence goes on from NZ_QTQA01000016.1 coordinate 159,436, forward strand.
GCGATCGATGCGTTCCTCGCGTGCATCCTGCCGGCGCAGACCGCGACGCACGAGCCAACGCACGCGACGCGGCCGGTGAACGCGCGCTGAGCCGCCGCGCGTTCACCGGTTCGCGCATTTCCCTGCACATCCGTGGTCATGTCCGGCGCGTGTCCCGCGCCTTCCTTCTTGCTTCCCGCCGTGTGTTACTTCGGCAGCGCCGGAATCATCCACGTGAACACGTGCTGCTGCAGGAACACGAGCACGCCGAGCAGCAGCGTGAGGATCACGCTGTGCCAGAACGTGCGCGCGAACACGACGCCTTCCTGCCCCTTCAGATCGGTCGTCGACACGCCCGTGGCGATGTTCTGCGGCGAGATCATCTTGCCCATCACGCCGCCCGACGAGTTGGTCGCGGCCATCAGTACCGGATCGAAGCCGAGCTGCCGCGCCGCGACCACCTGCAGGTTGCCGAACAGCGCATTGCCGGACGTGTCGCTGCCGGACAGGAACACCGCGATCCAGCCGAGCGACGCCGACACGAGCGGGAACAGCGCGCCGGTCGACGCGACGCCGGTGCCGAGCGTGTAGCTGATGCCCGAGTAGTTCAGCAAATACGCAAGCCCGACGATCATCATCACCGTGATGATCGCGATCCACGTCTGCCGCCAGGTCTTGACCACGCATTCGAAGAACGCGCCGACGCCGGTGCGCGTCAGCACGGCCGTGATGATCGCCGAGAGCAGGATCGCGGTGCCCGTGCCGAGCGACTGGAAGTCCCAGATCGCCGCATACGGCTTGTGATACAGCGACACGAACACCGCGTTGTGCAGGCCCGGCCACTTGATCTTCACGTCGCCGATCGCCGCGACGTTCGCATGCACCCAGACGATCACGACCACCGACACGACGATCCACGGCAGCCAGCCGCCGAAGCCCGCGCGCGCGGCGCCGGCCGCGGCGGGCGCGCTGCGTGCGAGCGCGTATTGCGGGTCGGGCTGCGGCTTCCACACCTGCAGGAAGCCGATCGTGACGATCAGCGACGTGAGCGACGACAGCACGTCGGTGAGCTGGTAGCCGAGGAAGTTCGACGTGACGAACTGCGCGATCGCAAAGCTGCCGCCCGATACGAGCAGCGCGGGCCACAGCTTCGAGATCGAGCGCAGGCCGCCGTACGCGCCGACCACGTAGAACGGCAGCAGCAGCGCGAAGAACGGCAGTTGCCGGCCGACCATCGCGCCGAGCGTCGCGGGCGGCAGCGACGTGACCGCGCCGAGCACGGTGATCGGCACGCCGAGCGCGCCGAACGCGACCGGTGCCGTATTGAACAGCAGCGTGTAGGTGAGCGCTTCGAGCGCGGGGAAGCCGAGCGCGATCAGGAGCGCGCTGGTGATCGCGACCGGCGTGCCGAACCCGGATATCCCTTCGAGCAAACAGCCGAACGAGAACGCGACGACGAGCAGCACGAGGCGGCGGTCGTCGGGCAGGTTGTCGAGCATCCACTGCCGGAACTGGTCGAAGCGGCCCGACTTCACCGCGATGTTGTACAGCAGCAGGGCGTTGAACACGATCCACATCACCGGCACGACGGCGAGCGCCATGCCGGCGCCGACCGCGTCGAACGCGAGGCCGGCCGGCATGCCCCACGCACCGATCGCGACCGCGAGGCCGGCGACGAGGCCTGCGAGCGACGCCTGCCACGCTGGCCGGCGCAGCACGCCGAGCGCGATCAGCGCGACCGCGATCGGGATCACGGCGACGAGGAAAGACAGGAACAGCGAGTTGGCGACGGGCGTCAACGGCTGCGCGAACAGGATGCCGGGCGGCAGGGCTGCGGTGGGATTCATCGTGTCTCCGTTGTCGACCGGAGTTGGCGCTTCAGCGCCTTACTCCGGTCCCATGCTTCGCGGTCGACCGGAGTTGGCGCTTCAGCGCCTTACTCCGGTCCCATGCTTCGCGGTCGACCCGAGTTGGCGCTTTAGCGCTTACTCCGGTCCCATGCTTCGCGGTCGACCGGAGTTGGCGCTTCAGCACTTACCCCGGTCCCATGCTTCACGGTCGACCGGGGCTCGCGCATCAGCGCCTGCGCACACCTCGATCCCGTTCGAACGTCTGTTCCACGGCCGCAACGATCATCCGACGCTTGCGCACGCAACCATGCCGCAGCGCCAACCGATCGGTCGCTTAAAAGAGGTTAGGAGGCGCATTGCGCTTCCACAAGGAGGGCAAGCCCGATGCGCGCGGTGCCGATACACGGCATCCGCCGCACGTTGAACGGCGGCTGGCGCCCCGCTGACGCGCGCGCCAGCAATCCGCCGGCGCAATGTTGCTCAACCGGAAAAGGTGACTGACGGGACGCGGGGTGTTTCGTTTGGCATCCGAAGCCTAGACTCGCTGCATCGATTCCGCCCGCGCCGACGACGGCGCGGCTCCGGAACGCTCACGGAGCAAACACGATGAAAACCATGAATCTTGCGGCGTACGCGTTGGTGCTGATCGGCTCGGCCGTCGCCGCCCAGGCTCAGGCTGAGTCGACGCTGACGCGCGCGCAAGTTCGCCAGGAACTCGCGGAACTGCAGGCCGCCGGCTATCGGCCGAGCCTCGCCAGCGGTCCCGACTTTCCGCAAAACATGCAGGCGGTCATGCAGCGCGCCGCGCAGGCGCGCGGCGATGCGGCCGGCCACGGCAGCGACGGCCACGCGAATGTGGAATCAGGGAAGCCGGCGCAGCCGCGCGTGGCCGATCGCGACACATACGCGCATCACTGAAGCGGCTGAAACCCGGCCGGGCGCGTGACCGCACCACCATCCGGCCCGCCGCCGGCCTGCCCGCCGCGCGACGCGCAGCGGGCGGCGGCCATCAAACGCTGAAGCGGTTCAGCGTATAGGCACGATAGGCCGCGACGAACGCATCGAACGATCCGGCCTCCTTCGCTTCCAGTTCGGCCTGCTCGGCCAGCGACTTCGCCGCAAGCGCCTGCTCGGTGCGCATCGTCTCCGCCGACGGCGGGTTCGCGCGAAAATGCGCGGCGTGCGCCTCGCTGTGCGCGAGCGCGAACGCGAGGAACGACTGACCGTTCTCGCGCATCGTGCGCAGCACGCGCGCCGACGGCGTGCGCTCCGGATCGGCGAGCTTCTCGCGCTGCGCGGCAATCGCACGCGCATGCTCGTCGCCGCCGCGGATCTCGTCCAGACGGCGCCCGACGGTCTCGATATCGGCCATCAGGTCGTCCGCCCACGCCTGCAGCGTGACCGGCTGGCCGTCGCGCACCAGCGTGAGCCCCGGCTTGCGCCCTTCCATCGTCACGCTGCCAAAGTTCGCATTCGCTTCCTTGTACGCGTCGCAGTCGAGCGCGGGGCTCTCGTCGAGCGCGCAGGCAAGCAGGAACGCGTCGATGAAGCGTGCGGTCTCCAGCGCGATGCCGGTCGGCTCGAACGGATCGATGTCGAGGCAGCGCACTTCGATGTACTGCACGCCGCGCGACGCGAGCGCATGCAGCGGACGCTCGCCCGAATACGTGATGCGCTTCGGCCGGATCGTCGAGTAGAACTCGTTCTCGATCTGCAGCACGTTCGTGTTGATCTGGATCCACTCGCCGTCGCGATGCGTGCCGATCGCCTCGTACGGCGGATACGGCTCGCTCACGGCCTTCGACAGCGCATCGAGATAGCCAGGCAGCGTGTTGTAGTCGACGTGCAGCGCGGCCTGCGCGGTCGTGTTCGAGTAACCGAGGTCGCTCATCCGCAGGCTGGTCGCGTACGGCCGGTACAGCGTATCGGCATCGAACGCGTCGAGCTTGTGCGGCTTGCCGCGCAGGAATTTCGCGTCGAGCGCGGGCGATGCGCCGAACAGGTACATCAAGAGCCAGCTGCGGCGGCGGAAGTTGCGGATCTGCGCGAGATAGCGCTCAGACTGGTAGTCGACGAGCGTGGCCGTCGAGCCCTCTTCCGCATGCAGGCGCCGCCACACTTCCTCGTGCAGCGAGTAGTTGTAGTGGATGCCGGCGATGCACTGCATCGTGCGGCCGTAGCGATACGCGAGGCCGCGGCGGTACACCGTCTTCAGGCGGCCGATGTTCGACGTGCCGTAGTCGGCGATCGGAATTTCATCGTCGGCCGGCAGCAGGCCCGGCATCGAGTCGTTCCACAGCATCTCGTCGCCGAGCGACGCATACACGTAGCGGTGCAGATCGTCGAGACGTTCGAGCGTGATCGACGCGTCGCCTTCCGCCGGCGTGATCAGTTCGATCAGCGCTTCGGAATAGTCGGTCGTCAATGAAGGGTGCGTGAGGGCTGAACCGAGCGCGCGCGGATGCGGCGTGAACGCGATCATCCCGTCGCGCGTCACGCGCAGGCTTTCCTTTTCGATGCCGCGCAGGCCGTCGGGCAGATGCTGCCGCGTCGGGCCCGAGCTCAGCGCTTCGAGACGATTCAGCAGCAGTTCGGACTGGCGGTGAGTCATGGTGTTCGACATGGAGACGCAAGTGCGTGACGGCCGCGCGCGAAATGCCGCGCGCGGCCGGCTGGATTATTGGTCGCTTCGTTGGTAGCGGGCACTTTAACATCTCGCCGTAACACGCGCTTGAGGTGGCGCCGGGCGGTGCGCGCCGGCCGCGGCGGGCCGTCGGGCGGGACGATGGCAACGAACGCCGCGCGCACGACTGACCGTCGTCGGCACCGACGGACGCAACAATCACGCGACATTCATCGGAGGGAACGTGAGCGACGAGCACGGCAGCGCCGTCAGGTGCAACCCGTTCAGCCGAAGCCGCGATGCATCGTCGTCACGGCCGGGCCAAGCGTACGCGCCGGGGCGTCAGACACCGGAGCGGGTTGATCACCGTCAAACGTCGCAACCATGAGGATCACCGACCGATCGCTGCCGGCGTGATGCCCCTTGCGCGTTGCGTCGCGGCCCTGCCCGGTCGCACCCGCCGGCCTGCGGCCAAGACCGTCATCCGCCGCGCGCGCCGCCGGCCCGGTCCGCCACGTCGTTCCACAAATGAAGCGCCGCATACGCACGCCACGGCCGCCAGCCTTCGGTCCGGCTTTTCTGGCTCGCGAGCCGGTCGAGCGACGGATCGCGCGCCGCGATCGACTGCATCAGCACCAGATCGGACGCCGGCCACGCGTCCGGGTCGCGCCACGCGCGCATCGCGATGTATTCGACGGTCCACGGGCCGATGCCGGGCAGGTCGAGCCACGCGCGACGCAGCGTCGCAAGATCGGCCTGCGCGGGATCGAGCGGCACGTGGCCGGCCGCCACCGCGCGCGCCATGCCCGTCAGCGCCGCGGCCCGCTTGCCCGGCATCCCGATCTTCTCCAGATCGCATGCGGCGAGCGCGTCCGGCGTCGGAAATCGCCAAGCGGGGGCGCCGTCCGGCGCCGCCATGCCGTCGTCGTGCACGACGCGCTCGCCGGCCCGCTGGACGAGCCGGCCGACGATCGTCGTCGCCGCCTTCACGCTCACCTGCTGGCCGACGATCGCGCGCACCGCGAGCTCGAATCCCGACCAGGCGCCCGGCACGCGCAGCCCCGGCGCGGCCTCGACGAGCGGCGCGAACCACGGGTCGCGCGCGAGTCCGCCGCCGATCGCGGCCGGGTCGGCGGCGAGGTCGAACATCGATGCGACGCGCTGCGCGAATGCATCGTCGACATGCCGCGCGGCCGCCCCTTCGAGCGTCGCGATCACGCAATGCCGGCGCGGATGCTTCGTGACGATGAGCCTGCCCGCGTCGCCGTTCAGATCGACGATCCGGCAATACGTGCCGTCGACGACCTGTTCGACACCCGGAATCGCCCGTCCGCTGAAGAAGCGCAGCACGCGCGCCCAGTCGTACGGCGCCTTGAAGCGCAGCGCCATCTGCGCGGACGGCGGCACGTGGCCGCCGTTCGCGAGCGATGTCGCGGTGGTTTTGTCGATGCTCAAACTGCGTTGCCCTCCGCAACGGCTTCGGTTTCATCGTCGCGCACATGGCGCGCCTCGGACACGAGCAGCGTCGCCTTGCGGCGCACGCCCCAGCGATAGCCGGCGAGCGCGCCGCCCTTCTGCACGACACGGTGGCACGGGATCGCGAGCGCGACCGGGTTCGACGCGCAGGCCGATGCGACGGCTCGCACCGCGCGCGGCGAGCCCAGCGCCTCGGCGATCTCCGAATAGCTGCGCGTTTCCCCGTACGGGATGTGCGTCAGCGCTTCCCACACGCGCTGCTGGAACGCGGTCGGCGCAATGTCGAGCGGCAGGTCGAACGCGTGCCGCGTGCCGTCCAGATACGCGCGGATCTGCGCGACGAACGGCGCAAGCCGCGACGGCGATTCGACCAGCTCGGCACGCGCGAACGCGTCCTTCAGTTCGCCGACGAGCGACGCCGGTTCGTCGCCGAACGCGATCCGGCAGATGCCCTGTTCGGTCGCGGCGACGAGCACCGTGCCGAGCGACGTCGACGCGGTCGCATAATCGATTCTCGAGCCGGCGCCCTGACGACGGAACGCGGACGGCGCCATGCCCAGCTCGCGCGGCACCGATGCGTAGAGCCGCGACGGCGAGTTGAACCCCGCGTCGACGGCCGCCTGCGTGACCGGCTGCCCGCTTTGCAGCGCCTCGCGCAAGGCAGCGCCGCGCTGCGCGGCCTGATACTGCCGCGGCGACACGCCGACCACGCGCTTGAACAGCCGCTGCAGGTGGAACGGGCTCACGTGCACGGCGTCGCTCAGCTGCTGCAGCGTGAGCCGCTCCGGATGCGCGTCGAGCACCGCGCACGCGCGGTTGACGATCTCGAGCTCGCGCGGCAATCCTTCCGGCTGGCAGCGCTTGCATGGGCGGAAGCCGGCCGCACGCGCAGCGGCCGGATCGGCAAAGAAGGACACGTGCTCGCGCCGCGGCAGCCGCGACGCGCAGCTCGGGCGGCAGAACACGCCGGTCGTGCGCACGGCATAGAAGAACGCGCCGTCCGCATGCGGATCGCGGGCGGTCACGGCGCCCCAGCGGGCATCGTCGGTCGAATAGGCGGCTTTCATCTGAACCTCGCACTCTCCAGTGTAGATGGTGCCTACTCTAGACATCGGCATGGGCCGTCGCGCCCTGAATCTTGCTCTGTGATTCGCGCCGGCGAAACCCGAGACTAACTCGGGAAAACAATCGGGGGCACATTGAACCCGTTCAAACAGACGAAAAGCCACGCAGCCGCTGCGTCCACGCCGCTTTCGTCATCATCGCGTCACCATTTTGCTGCAGTGCGGATGCGACAAATCGCCGTGCTGACCATTTTTTACACTCGGAATATTGCAACGCACCATCGCCGTGTGTATAGTTGGAACTGTCTCCTCCATGTCTCCTCCTGATATGGATTAAGCCCGTTCCGCTCTGCGTGAACGGGCTTTTTTTCGTCCGTCGATCGTGCCCGTTCCGGCATGCGTCGCCGGCGCGGTCTACACTCGGTGCACGCCATCCGCGAAGGAGTGCCCGCTCATGAAACCGACCATCCGCGCGATCGATCACGTCGTGCTGCGCGTGACCGACATGGCTGCGATGACGCGCTTTTACTGCGATGCCGTCGGCTGCCACGTGGAAAAGGAACAACCCGACCTGGGCCTTGTACAGTTGCGCGCCGGCGATGCGCTGATCGACCTGCTGTCGGTTGGCGGCCCGATCGACCGTCCCGACAGCGGCCCGCCCGGCACCGGCCGCAATCTCGACCATCTATGCCTGCGCGTCGAGCCATTCGACCCCGATGCACTGATCGAACATTTCGCCGCGCATGGTGCGCGCCCTGGCGCGCCCGCCGAACGCTACGGTGCAGGCGGCTACGGGCCGTCGATCTATCTGTTCGATCCCGAAGGGAACATGCTGGAATTCAAGGGGCCGCCCGCCGCGCTCGGCTGAGCGCCGGCCGTCACGCGCCGGCGCGCGCCTTCAGGACCGTCCATTCGACCGCGACGGGATCGTGATCGGCGCTCGAGATCCAGGCGGCGCCGTCCTGGACCGTGCACTGCAGGCGCATCGTACGCTCGGCGAGACGCCCGAGTGCGGCCGCGACGCCGTCGGCCAGCGACAGCACCTGGACGTTGCGCAGTCGCTCCACCTTGCTGCGCACGCCCTGCCACCAGATGTCCGAGGTCTTGCCGCCGTACGCGATCACCGTGACCTGCCCGGCGCGGCCGGCCGCCTTCGAGATGCGCCGCTCGTCGGGCTGGCCAGCCTCGATCCACACGTCGATCGCGCCCGTCAGGTCCTTCTGCCACAGATCGGGTTCGTCGACGTCCGACAGCCCCTTGCAGAACTCGAGACGCTCGTGCGCGAACAGCGCGAACGCGACGATGCGCACCATCATCCGGTCGTCGGTTTCCGACGGGTGACGGGCGACCGTCAACGCGTGATCGGCGTAGTAGTGCCGATCCATGTCGGCAATTTGAAGCTCGGCTTTGTAGATCGTGGATTTCAGCGCCATGCGGATACGGCCCGGGCGGGCATTCGGTTCGGTCGGGCCGTGATGATACCGAATGCGCGCCGCCCGGCGCGTGACGGGCGCTCCACAGCACGACGGCCCGGCATCGGCCGGGCCGCGTTCGTGCCGCGCCACCGGCAGTTCCGGCCGGCGCGCGGGTGCGAGAGGTGCGTGCGGGTTACTGCTTGACGAAGCGCGAATCGGTCCAGAGGCCCTGCTGGTCGCTGTTGTCGGCGCTGACGAACTGGACGTCGCCCTGATCGACCGACACCACGCGGAAGCGCTGGCCTTCCGGCACCGACAGGCAACGGTAGTCGTCGAAGTATTGCTGCTTCGCCTGCGACTTGCCGTCACGCTCGTGACTCAATACGGAGTCCAGATTGTCTTTCGACAGACAGCCCCATGCATTCTTCGTCAGCTGGATTTCCTGCTTCGGCTGGACAGCCGCATCGCCGCCCGCCTGGGCGATCGACACCAGGGAAAATGCGCCGACAAGGGCGAAAAGGACACCGGTACGCTTCATCATGTTCTGTCTCCAGGCTTGCGGGCACCAGGCTCGGTTAGCTATGTGTTTAAAGGTGATCGTGAACCCGCGTTTTTCAATTTAGAAGACTGGCAAGCGATAGCAAGCACATTTGTTGTGCGACCGCAATAGCGGCGAATTGTCGCACCGTGCGCACCTCCGATTTTTTGCTTGCCGCGCAGGCGCGGCGGCGGCTGTCATCAGGCGAATTCGCCCGCGCCGCCGGGCGCAATGTGTTGTCCCGCAAGACCGTCAGCGAAATTGCAATACGCCGGTTGAACGGTTTGGATAATTCATTTCAATATCGAGACCATTTTGATGCGTTGCACACAAAGTCATCCGAAACGATATGAATTTACCGCAGTGCGGAACCGGATTTACCTGATACAAGAAAAATGCCAGGTATAAGCGCACTCGTATTTACCCGTATTTTCCCGAATGGGCCGTGCGCCCGCAGCGCGTGGCCGCAGGGCGTCTTCACCTGTGTTTTACCCGGCGTTATTCAGACTGATTGCGGCCGCTCGAAATAATCGCGCTGGAAGATACACATGCGATAAGCGTTGTGATACGCGCCGTTTCCGAAAAATTCTTCCTTCAATTCCGCCTCGTGCTGGAATCCGCATTTCTCGTATACGTGGATTGCCGCCGCATTCGACGTATCGACGATCAGGTACAGCTTGCGCATGTTCAGCACCTTGAACGCATATTCGATCGCGAGGCGCGTCGCCTGGCCCGCATAGCCGCGCCCCTGGCACTGGGGCGCGATGATGATCTGGAACTCGCCGCGACGGTGAATGTAGTCGAGCTCGATCAGCTCGACGAGGCCGACCAGTTCGTCCTGAGGATCGACCGCGACGAAGCGGCGCTCGCGCTGGTCGTGCACGTGGCGGTCATACAGTTGCGACAGCTCGGAGAATGTTTCGTACGGCTCCTCGAACCAGTAGCGCATGATCTTCGCGTCGTTGTTCAGCTCGTGAACGAAGCGCAGGTCCTGACGCTCCAGCGGCCGCAGTGCAAGCGTGTGCTTGTCGTTCTGGAGTTGCATGGTCGTGTCCTTTTTGATGCCCGCGTGCGCGTGAAACGTCCGTGCCGCGGCACTGCGACAGGAGCGCGTTCCGCGCTGTAAGAAGTTGACCGCGGGCGAAGTTCAGAGCCTAGAATGGAAACAAGGGTTCCTGCCACCGCAAGGAGGCTATCGTGATCGAGCAAGTCATACTCGGCATCTTCCTCGTATTGCCACTCGTGATCGTGGCTGCACTGTTCTCCGACGAACTGTGGCAGGAACATCGGCGGCAGCACCCGCGCGACGAAAACGCACCGCATATCGACTGGAAGCATCCGTGGCGTCGCGTGCGGCGCGGGCACTGAGTCGATCGCCATCCCCGCAGGCACTGCGTCCGGGGCCGGTCGCCCCGAGCCGAACGGTGCCCCTTCCGCTACGAACCCATTCCCGCTCAACCAGCGAGACGCCGACGTGAACGACAAACCCGCCCTCCCTCCGCACGATATCCCTGGCGAAGCGATCGATCTGCAAATCGCCGACGTGCTGGCCGCCGTCCGCTACCCGGCGAACAAGGATGCGATCGTCGACGCTGCACGCGACGCCGGCGCGAGCAACGAAGTGCTGTCGATGCTCGACGGCCTGCCCGAACAGGACTATGCGGACGTCGATGCCGTCACGCGCTGGGTCGCCGGCAACTTCGGCCCCGGCCTCGGGATTTGAGCGCGCGCCAATAACGCGATAGGATCGGGCCGCACCGGTCGCATCGCGGCCGGATGCATGCCGTCCGGCGCCAAGACCGGGCGTGACCGCACGAGCGCCCGGGGGAAATCCATGGAAGGCATTCTGATCCAGCACACGACGCGTCGTCAGCTCTGGTTCGGCGCACTGACGGCGCTCGTCATCCTGCTCGCGCTCGGGATCGCCATGCCTCACGCGAACGTCGCGCTGCCGGCCGTCGAGCCGTTCATGCCGATGTGCGCGCTGACCGTGTTCACCACCGCGAGCATCGCCGCCTTCTTCCTCGGCGCGCAGTTCACCGTCACCCGCCAGCCCGTGCTCGGTGCGCTCGGCGGCGCCTATGCGTTCACCGCACTCGCGGTCGCGCTGCAGCTGCTCACCTTTCCCGGCGTGTTCGCGCCGCACGGCTTGCTCGGCGCACGTCCGCAAAGCGCCGCGTGGATGTGGGTCTTCTGGCATGCCGGCTTTCCGTGCTTCGTGATGGCCGCGCTGCTCGCTCGCGAGCGGCTCACGCGTGCGCCGGTCGGCGCGGCGCAGACGCGTTTGTGGACGTTCGCGCTGGTCGGCGGCCCTGCCATCGCGGCTGCGCTGCTGTGCGTGCTCGCGCTGAACGTGGCACTGCCGCCCGCGTTCCATCCGCCGGCCGACGCGGCCGTACTGCCCGTCAACGGGATCGGGCTGGTCGTATGGATCCTCAATGCGCTCGCGCTCGTCGCCGTGCTGGCCGCCGGCCGGCTGCGCACGACGCTCGACCTGTGGCTCGCGATCGCGGTGCTCGCCTGCCTCACCGACACGACGCTGAACCTGCTGACCACGAATCGCTTCACGGTCGGCTGGTATCTCGCGCGCATGTTCAGCATGTTCACGCCCGGCGTACTCGTGTGCGTGCTCGCATGGGAGGTGACGAAGCTGTATCAGGAGCTGTTCGAAGCACATGCGACGCTGGTTCGTTCGTCCGCGCGCGACGGGCTGACCGGCGCGTTCAACCGCAGCCACTTCAACGATCACTTCCACACGTTGTTCCTGCAGGCGCGGCGGCAAAGCGAGCCGTTGTCGCTGCTGATGATCGACGTCGATCACTTCAAGGCCTACAACGACGCGTTCGGTCACGTGAAGGGCGATGCATGCCTGATCGCTGTTGCGAATGCGCTCACCGGTGTGGTGCGGCGTCCCGCGGATATCGTCGCGCGCTATGGCGGCGAGGAGTTTGCGATCGTGCTGCCGAACACCGGTGCGCGCGGTGCGCGGATCGTTGCCGAGGAAGCGCGCGAAGCGGTGCTGCGGCTCGATCTCGCGATGCCTTCGTCGCCGGCGGGGCGCGTGAGCGTCAGCGTCGGTTGCGCGACGGTGTCGGCCGAGGATCTGTCGACGCCCGATGCATTGATCGAAGCCGCCGATGCCGCGCTGTACCACGCGAAGGATGCGGGGCGAAACCGCGTCGTCATGGCGTGAAAACGTCTGCGGATTGGCGATTTGTTACGGTCATTATGACCGGAATAATCCGCCGTTACGGATTGCGGCACCGGGAAACGATCGCTTACAGCCCGTGTCGACGGCGCTCGCTATGCTGGATTCATGTCGAATCCGAGCAGGTGAACGCGATGAAGAAAACCCTTTTGCTGATTGCCGGCGTGGCCGTGTTGCTGAGCGGCTGTATCGTGGTGCCCGATGGTGGCGGGTATTACGGCGGTGGCGGGTATTACCATCATCATCGGCATTGGGATTGATGCATTCCGCCCCGGCCGCCGCGATTGCGCCATCCGGATCGGATCAGCCGATTGATCCGGACTGCCGGGAGCGGCAATCGCGTCTTTCCTCATGAACCGCGGGAAAGTCTTCGCAAGACTTCGGCGCGTATCCCTGGATTCTGACTACATCACATCTGGCCTCGAATTCGAGGCCGATCTCGGCAATCTTTCCCGACATCTGCGCTGAATGGTCCGCCGCTCGGTGCGTGGCACGGCGTCCGCCATCGACAAGGCACTCATCCCGGAACGGGACCGATGCGCCAAAGGGAAACAGCGGGACGTGAAGTGCCCGCTCACTTCCCGATACAAAACCTGCTGAAAATCACCCCCAGCAGATCATCCGAAGTGAACTCACCGGTAATCGCATTGAGCTGCTCCTGCGCGAGCCGCAGCTCCTCGGCAAACAGATCGAGCGATTGCGCCCTCTGCTCCGCATGATCGGCCGCCTGCGTGAGATGCGCCTGCGCAGCCCGCAGCGCGATCAAATGCCGTTCGCGCGCCAGATAAACGCCTTCGGCCCCGGCCTGCCACCCCGCGATTCGCAGTAGCTCCGCGCGCAGCATGTCGATCCCGTCACCGCGCTTCGCCGACAGATGCACCTCGGTCAGGTCGCCTTCGGCCGCCGGATGCTCGACGCACGCCGGCACGCCGGTCAGATCCGTCTTGTTCAGCACCCGCACCACCGGCACGTCAACCGGGAACCGCGCCGCGATCGCCTCGTCGTCCGCCGTCATCCCCGTGCGCGAATCGAGCAGGTGCAGCACGACGTCCGCGCGCTCGATCTCGCTCCATGTCCGCGCGATCCCGATCCGCTCGACTTCGTCCTCCGTCTCGCGCAACCCGGCCGTATCGATGATGTGCAGCGGAATCCCTTCGACCTGGATCGTCTGCGCGACCTTGTCGCGCGTCGTGCCCGCGATCGGCGTGACGATCGCCAACTCCGCGCCGGCCAGCGCATTCAGCAGCGACGACTTGCCGACGTTCGGCTGCCCCGCGAGCACGACCGACAGCCCCTCGCGCAGCAGCGCCCCCTGGCGCGCATCGCCGAGCACGTGCGCCAGTTGCTCGCGGATCTTCGCGAGCTTGCCGCGCGCATCGGCCGCTTCCAGGAAGTCGATTTCCTCTTCCGGGAAATCGAGCGTCGCCTCGACCAGCATCCGCAGCGTGATCACGTCCTCGACGAGCGCGTGGATCTGCCGCGAGAACGCGCCGTCGAGCGAGCGCCCGGCCGAACGCGCCGCCGCTTCGGTACTCGCCTCGATCAGGTCGGCGACCGCCTCGGCCTGCGCCAGGTCCAGCTTGTCATTCAGAAACGCACGCCGCGTGAACTCGCCCGGTTCCGCGAGCCGCAGCCCGAAGCCGCGCCCCGCATCCAGGCAGCGCTGCAGCAGCAGCTGCATCACGATGGGCCCGCCATGCCCCTGCAGTTCCAGCACGTGCTCGCCGGTGTACGAATGCGGCGCGGTGAAATACAGCGCGATCCCGCGGTCGAGCGGCGCGCCGTGCTCGTCGAGAAACGGAACGTAGCTCGCATGGCGCGGTGCGAGCCGCTGCCCGCACAACGCGTCGATCAGCGGCAGCGCGGCCGCCTCGCCGCCGCGCCCGAACGAGACGCGGACGACGCCGATGCCACCCCGGCCGGCAGCAGTGGCAATGGCGACGATCGGATCGGAATCGGTAGCAAGCATGGGAATCGGATGAATCGGATGAACAGAGGGTCAATGATGCGCCCGCGCAACGGTTTGGGCATCGGGACGCCGGCATTGTAGCGTGCCGGCCTGCACGCCACCGGACGCCGCGTCGGTTTCGGAATCGCCCGAATTTATCCCGACGGAGCTAAGGCGAGTATCTATTCCACGCCGACACGTACTGTCCCTTTCAGACGAGTATGCCTGTCCGATTGACCGGGCTCCCGATTCCTCGATACGCTCCGCGGCAAGTTCGGATTCGTCTAAATGAGCTACGTTTAGCCTGCGCGGTTGTCTGATAGGCGTCGGTGGAATTGCACAATCACCCCATGCCGACACCCGAAGAAAAATCAGCGTTTTCGGAACGCCTGAAATTCGCCTTGAGGCGCAGCCCGGAGAAGGTCACCGGCGCGACCGAACTCGCGAACCGGTTCAATCTGCGTCACCACGGTGCGCAGCCGGTTTCACCCCAAACCGCGCACAAATGGCTGACCGGTCGGACGATTCCGACGCCGGACAAACTCGAAACGCTCGCCGACTGGTTGCGCGTCGAACTGCATTGGCTGCATTACGGCCCATCGCCGAGCGTGACCGAACATCTGACGCCGCAACCGCTGCCGCGCGACGAGCGCTATCCGCCAACGCCCGAGACGATAGAACTCGCGTCGAAGATCGAGGCGCTGCCGCCGCATCAACGTTACCTCGTTCAGGAACTGATCGAGCAGTTCTACGGCAGCGACGCGAAAATCGAAGCGAAGAAAGCCTGAACGGCGGCGGTGGGACTCCGCACACGCCGCCGCGCCGCCATCCGCCGGAAACAAAAAAGCCGCATGGATAAAACCATGCGGCTTTTTTGCGCGCGTTGCGGGCGGCTGGCCGCCCGCGTGTGCGACATGCGTCAGGCCTTCTTGCCGCCGCCGAGCTTGCGCGTGATGTAGTACTGCTGCGCGATCGACAGCACGTTGTTCACGACGTAGTACAGCACCAGACCGGCCGGGAAGAAGAAGAACATCACCGAGAACGCGATCGGCATGAACTTCATCATCTTCGCCTGGACCGGGTCCGGCGGCGTCGGGTTCAGGCTCGTCTGCACGAACATCGAGACGGCCATCAGCACCGGCAGGATGAAGAACGGATCGCGCTGCGACAGGTCGTGAATCCACAGAATCCACGGCGCACCGCGCATTTCGACCGAGGCGAGCAGCACCCAGTATAGCGAGATGAACACCGGGATCTGGATCACGACCGGCAGGCAGCCGCCGAACGGATTGACCTTCTCGGTCTTGTACAGCTCCATCAGCGCGGCATTCATCTTCTGCGGATCGCTCTTGAAGCGTTCGCGCAGCGCCTGCATGCGCGGCGTGATTTCCTTCATGCGCGCCATCGACTTGTAGCTCGCGGCCGACAGGGGGAAGAACACGGCCTTGATCAGGACGGTGAGCAGCACGATCGCCCAGCCCCAGTTGCCGACGACGCCGTGGATCTTCTCGAGCAGCCAAAACAGCGGCTTCGCGATGATCGTCACCCAGCCGTAGTCCTTCACGAGTTCCAGGCCCGGCGCGATGCCTTCGAGCATGCGCTCTTCTTCCGGACCGGCGAACAGGCGTGCCTGCACGTCGGCCGACTGGCCCGGTGCGATCGCGGCCACCGGCTGCTTCACGCCCACGCGGTACAGCGTCGGATCGATCTTTTCAGCGTAGATGTCGCGCTTCGCGCCCTGCTGCGGAATCCAGGCCGACGCGAAGTAGTGCTGCACCATCGCGACCCAGCCGTTGTCGGCGGAGTTCACGAAGTCGGCCTTGTTCTTGTCGAGGTCGCTGAAGTTGATCTTCTGGAAGTGCTTCGCGTCCGTGTAGACCGCCGGCCCGAGGAACGTGTGCGAGAACATCGGCGTTTCGACGGCCGTGTTGTCGCGCACCAGTTCCATGTAGACCGTCGGCGTGACCGGTGCCGTGCCGACGTTGTCGATCTTGGTGTCGACGCCGATCACGTAGCTGCCGCGCGTGAACGTGTAGGTCTTCACGACCTTCACGCCGCCCTTCACCGGCGATTCGAACGACAACTTCAGCGTGTTCTGGTCGCCCGTCAGCGACGTCGGGCCCGCATTGACCTGCGTGTAGACGTCGTTGTGGTTCGGGAAGTCGCCGCCGAGCAGGCCCGTGCGTGCGAGATACGTGTGGCCGGCCGTGTGGTCGAACAGCGTGATGTAGAGATCCGGCTGCTTGCCGTCGCCCTGCTTCTTCAGCGTCAGCTTCGCGAGCGTGCCGCCACGCGTGTCGATTTCGCCGTCATACACGTCGGTCGAGAACTTCACGAGCTGCGCCTGCGCGGCCGGCGCCGTCGTCGACGGTGCGGTGCCCGCTGCGGCGGCCGGTGCGTCACCTGCGGTCGTCGTCGCGCCCGTGCCCGAAGCGCCGCCTGCCGCGGCCGCGGGGGCCGTCTGCGTGGCGCTCGGGAAGAACATCGACGGGCGTCCATGGTCGCGCTGCCAGTTGTCGTACAGCATGACAGCTGACATGAAGAAGATCACCCATAGGACGGTGCGTTTGATATCCATGCGTTGTCTCAGAGTCGATGGGACCGCGCGTCGGCTTCGCCGCGAGCGCGAGTGTCGGAGTTGGGCGGCGGGACGAGGTCGATGCCGCCCGCGGAAAACGGATGGCATCGGCACACGCGCCTGACGGCGAGATACGTGCCGCGCGCGGCGCCATGATACTGGATTGCCTCGCGCGCGTAATCCGAACAGGAAGGATAAAAACGGCAACGGTTGCCGAGCATCGGGCTCACGGCAACCTTGTAGAAGCGCAGCAAGGCGATCAATACCGTTTTCATACCTTGGGCGGCGCCATTCGGCACCGCGTCAAAACCGGCCGGGCGGGCGCGAACGCCGCACCGCGAACGGATGCGTCACTCGGACGCGGGCTTCGACGCACGGCGCGCGATCTCCCGAACCGCCCTGTCGAGCAGCTCGCGGATTTCGGCCGCGCACATCGCCGCGAGCGGGGCGGAAGCCGCGCTCGGCAGCGCTTTCTTGTCGAAGCGCGTGTGCTGCCGCAGCAGCAGGTCGTAACCGGCGAATTCGGCGCGGCGCAGGCGAAACGCATCGCGCGCCAGCCGCTTCACGAGGTTACGCGTGACTGCACGCGGCGCATACTTCTTGCCGATGACGAGCCCCAGGCGGGCAGGCTGGCCGGTCGGCTTGCCGTAAATCACGAAGTGCGCGGAACGCCGCCAGGGGCGCAAACGAAAAACGGATGAAAATTCATCCGTTTTCAGAAGTCGCGCAGCTTTCGGGAAGGCGGCTTTCGTCTGCGACGGATTCGCACCCGGCTCGACGGCACCTTCCGCAGGACTGCGGACGGCGGACACAGCGCGCAACCTGCCTTAGATGGCGAGGCGCTTGCGGCCCTTCGCGCGGCGAGCGTTGATGACCTTGCGGCCACCTGCCGTCTTCATGCGGACACGGAAGCCATGGGTGCGCTTGCGGCGCGTCACGGACGGTTGGTAAGTACGTTTCATGATGTTCTCACTTGTTCGAGAATGTCGAAATTCAGGGGACCGCGTGCCCTTAACCGGAGGCATTCGGGCGAACGCAATCGCCGGGAATACAGGATTGGTTTTCGCGGAACCCGCTATTTAAACCGTTTTTCTCTTGACGGTCAATACTTTAGGAGTCGTCCGCCTGTGTCGGCCCGCGCCGATCCGGCCCCGCGACCCACAATCGCAGCCTGTGGATAAGTCCCGCTGTGGCCGCGTTTGGCGTTAGAATCTCGCCTTATCTCCAAGAATCCCGCACGCCGCTTCGGCCCGCGCCTGCCCCTCCAAGACTGTGACGCAGGCGTCCGAGGCACGCTCGCACGACCGCTTCGGGCCTTGTTGCGCAACCGCGACAAGGGCGCCGGCGAGCCGCGCTGTGCACGCAAAAAACGACAGCTACTTGATGAACGATTTCTGGCAACACTGTTCCGCACTGCTGGAGCGCGAGCTGACGCCCCAGCAGTACGTGACGTGGATCAAACCCTTGGCCCCGGTGGCCTTCGATGCGTCGGCGAACACGCTGTCCATCGCCGCGCCGAACCGCTTCAAGCTGGACTGGGTCAAGAGCCAGTTTTCGGGCCGGATCTCCGATCTGGCCCGTGAATTCTGGAACACGCCGATCGAAGTCCAGTTCGTCCTCGATCCGAAGGCCGGCATGCGCAGCGCCCCCGCAGGCGGCGCGACGGCCGCCCCGCGCGCGCCGCTGGCCCCGACCGGCCCCGCCGCTCAGGTCGCCGCGATCGCCGCCAACCTGAGCGCGAATGCCGCTGCCCCGAGCGCGCCGGCCGACGTGCCGATGACGCCGTCGGCGGCCGCCGCACATCACCTGAACGCCGACGACGCCGACATCGACCTGCCGAGCCTGCCCGCGCACGAAGCAGCCGCCGGCCGCCGCACGTGGCGCCCGGGCCCCGGTGCCGCACCCGCGAACGGCGGTGAAGCCGATTCGATGTACGAACGTTCGAAGCTGAACCCCGTGCTCACGTTCGACAACTTCGTGACCGGTAAGGCCAACCAGCTCGCGCGCGCCGCCGCGATCCAGGTCGCGGACAACCCCGGCATCTCGTACAACCCGCTGTTCCTGTACGGCGGCGTCGGCCTCGGCAAGACCCACCTGATCCACGCGATCGGCAACCAGCTGCTGCTCGACAAGGCCGGCGCGCGGATCCGCTACATCCATGCCGAGCAATACGTGTCGGACGTGGTGAAGGCGTACCAGCGCAAGGCGTTCGACGACTTCAAGCGCTACTACCACTCGCTCGACCTGCTGCTGATCGACGATATCCAGTTCTTCTCCGGCAAGTCGCGCACGCAAGAGGAATTCTTCTACGCGTTCGAGGCGCTCGTCGCGAACAAGGCGCAGGTGATCATCACCAGCGACACGTATCCGAAGGAGATCTCGGGCATCGACGATCGCCTGATCTCGCGCTTCGACTCGGGCCTCACCGTCGCGATCGAACCGCCCGAGCTGGAAATGCGCGTCGCGATCCTGATGCGCAAGGCGCAGTCGGAAGGCGTGAACCTGTCGGAAGACGTCGCGTTCTTCG
Organism: Burkholderia sp. Bp9012; assembly: GCF_003853825.1. Taxonomy (NCBI): domain Bacteria; kingdom Pseudomonadati; phylum Pseudomonadota; class Betaproteobacteria; order Burkholderiales; family Burkholderiaceae; genus Burkholderia; species Burkholderia sp. Bp9012. The sequence continues at coordinate 178,642 of NZ_QTQA01000016.1, forward strand.
TCGCGAAGCATCTGCGCTCGAACGTGCGCGAGCTCGAAGGCGCGCTGCGCAAGATCCTCGCGTATTCGAAGTTCCACGGCCGCGAGATCTCGATCGAGCTGACCAAGGAAGCGCTGAAGGACCTGCTGACCGTGCAGAACCGGCAGATTTCGGTCGAGAACATCCAGAAGACCGTCGCCGACTTCTACAACATCAAGGTCGCCGACATGTACTCGAAGAAGCGTCCCGCGAACATCGCGCGGCCGCGGCAGATCGCGATGTATCTGGCGAAGGAACTGACGCAGAAAAGCCTGCCGGAGATCGGCGAGCTGTTCGGCGGGCGTGACCACACCACCGTGCTGCACGCCGTGCGCAAGATCGCGGACGAGCGCAGCAAGGACGCGCAGCTCAACCACGAGCTGCACGTGCTGGAACAGACGCTGAAGGGCTGAGCGCGCGCACCGCGCTTGATAATTCGGCCTCCGCCCCAATTTAAGGGGGGCGGTTCGGTTTTGAGGCACAATACTGGTTTGACCGCCCCGGTGGTGGCGGGCCAAGAGCCCGGCCGGCGGGGCGCTGCGTGGCTGCTGCGCTGCAGGCCGTTACTCAACGAAGGAACTCTATGCAACTGGTCAAGACCGAACGAGACACACTCCTCAGGCCGCTGCAAACGGTCAGCGGCATCGTCGAACGCCGCCATACGTTGCCGATCCTCGCCAACCTGCTGATCACCAAGAACGGCCCGGACGTTTCATTCCTGTCGACCGACCTGGAGCTGCAGATCACCACGCGCGCCGATTTCGGCGTCGGCGGCGACCAGGTGGCCACCACCGTCGCGGCCCGCAAGCTGCTCGACATCCTGCGCGCGATGCCTGACGGCCAGGTCACGCTGTCGCTCGCCGACAAGCGCCTCACCGTTCAGTCCGGCAAGAGCCGCTTCGCACTGCAGACGCTCGCGGCCGACGAGTTCCCGACCGTCGCGCAGGCAAAGGATTTCGGCGCGACCCTGACCGTCCCGCAGAAGTCGTTCCGCCAGTTGCTCGGCATGGTGCACTTCGCGATGGCGCAGCAGGACATCCGCTACTACCTGAACGGCATGCTGCTCGTCGTCGACGGCGACCAGCTGATGGCCGTGGCCACCGACGGCCACCGCCTCGCGTTCTCGTCGATGAAGATCGAAGGCGGCACGTTCGGCCGCCAGGAAGTCATCGTGCCGCGCAAGACGATTCTCGAGCTGCAGCGCCTGCTCGAGGACATCGACGACACCGTCACCATCGACATCGCGCAGACCCAGGCCAAGTTCACGTTCGGCCAGGTCGAGCTCGTGTCGAAACTCGTCGAGGGCAAGTTCCCCGACTTCCAGCGCGTGATCCCGAAGGCGCACAAGAACACGTTCGAGATCGGCCGTGAAGAGCTGCAGCGTTCGCTGCAGCGCGCGGCGATCCTGACCTCGGACAAGTTCAAGGGCGTGCGCTGCATCATCGCGCCGGGCCAACTGAAGATCATGTCGACCAACGCCGATCAGGAAGAGGCGCAGGAAGAACTCGAAATCGCCTACCAGGGCGATACCGTCGACATCGGCTTCAACGTCACGTATCTGCTCGACGTGCTCGCGAACCTGAAGGTCGACACCGTGCAGGTGAGCCTTGGCGACGCCAGCTCGAGCGCGCTGATTACCGTGCCCGAGAACGACGAATTCAAGTATGTCGTGATGCCGATGCGCATCTGACGCGCTCGACATCAAGATACACACCAGGGGGCGGCAAGCCCCTTTGGCGTTTTTATGGCGAACCGACAACCCGTCCCTTTGGTGCCTTTTCGGCGCTTGGGGCGGGCCAGGAAACTGGAGCGGCCCGGCGATTTCTCTCGCTGAAACGCACCGCGCCGCCACGAGAGTGGCCTCGCAGAACCGGAAGATATCCATGAGTGAACAGCACAATTCGCAACCCGATAACAGCAGCTACGGCGCCTCGTCGATCCAGATCCTCGAAGGTCTGGAAGCGGTGCGCAAGCGCCCCGGGATGTACATCGGCGACACGTCGGACGGCACCGGTCTGCACCACCTCGTGTTCGAGGTGCTCGACAACTCGATCGACGAAGCGCTGGCCGGATACTGCAACGACATCCACGTGACGATTCACGCCGACAACTCGATTTCCGTGACCGACAACGGCCGCGGGATTCCGACCGACGTGAAGATGAACGACAAGCATGAGCCGAAGCGCAGCGCCGCGGAAATCGTGATGACCGAGCTGCATGCCGGCGGCAAGTTCGACCAGAACAGCTACAAGGTTTCCGGTGGTCTGCACGGCGTGGGCGTGTCGTGCGTGAACGCGCTGTCGAGCTGGCTGCGCCTCACCGTGCGCCGCAACGGCAAGAAGCATTTCATGGAGTTCCATCGCGGCATCGCGCAGGATCGTGTGCTCGAGAAGGTGGACGGCGTGGAAGTGTCGCCGATGCTCGTGACCGGTGACACCGAGAACCGCGGCACCGAAGTGCATTTCATGGCCGATCCGACCATTTTCGGCACGGTCGAGTATCACTACGACATTCTCGCGAAGCGGATGCGTGAACTCTCGTTCCTGAACAACGGTGTTCGGATTCGCCTCACTGACCTGCGCTCGGGCAAGGAAGACGATTTCGCGTTCGCCGGCGGTGTGAAGGGCTTCGTCGAGTACATCAACAAGACGAAGACCAACCTGCACCCGACGGTTTTCTTCGCCAACGGCGAAAAGGACGGCGTGGGCGTCGAAGTCGCGATGCAGTGGAACGACAGCTACAACGAGAACGTGCTGTGCTTCACGAACAACATTCCGCAGCGCGACGGCGGCACGCACCTGACCGGCCTGCGGGCCGCGATGACGCGCGTCATCAACAAGTACATCACCGACAACGAAATCGCGAAGAAGGCGAAGGTCGAGACGACCGGCGACGACATGCGCGAAGGGCTGTCGTGCGTGCTTTCCGTGAAGGTGCCGGAGCCGAAGTTCAGCTCGCAGACGAAGGACAAGCTGGTTTCTTCCGAGGTTCGCGCGCCGGTTGAAGAAGTTGTGGCGAAGGCGCTCGAAGAATTCCTGCTGGAAACGCCGATCGACGCGAAGATCATCTGCGGGAAGATCGTTGAGGCTGCTCGTGCGCGCGATGCTGCGCGGAAGGCGCGTGAAATGACGCGCCGCAAGGGCGTGCTCGACGGCGTCGGCCTGCCGGGCAAGCTCGCGGACTGCCAGGAGAAAGACCCGGCGAAGTGCGAAATCTACATCGTCGAGGGTGACTCGGCAGGCGGCTCGGCCAAGCAAGGTCGTGACCGGAAGTTCCAGGCGATCCTGCCGCTGCGCGGCAAGGTGCTGAACGTCGAGAAGGCGCGCTACGACAAGCTGCTGTCGTCAGAGCAGATCGTCACGCTCGTGACCGCGCTCGGGTGCGGGATCGGCAAGGACGATTACAACCTCGACAAGCTTCGCTATCACCGCATCATCATCATGACCGACGCGGACGTCGACGGTGCGCACATCCGGACGCTGCTGCTCACGTTCCTGTATCGCCAGATGCCGGACATGATCGAGCGCGGGTACGTGTATATCGCGCAGCCGCCGCTTTACAAGATCAAGGCGGGCAAGGATGAGCGGTATCTGAAGGATGACGTGGAGCTGAACGCGCACATGCTGCGGTTGGCACTGCAAGGGTCGGAGCTGGTGCCGGGTGAAAATGCGGCGGCGATTTCCGGCGATGCGCTTGGCGAGCTGGCGCGATCGTATCTTCTGTCGCAGAGCGTCATTGACCGGTTGAGCCGGTTGTATGACCCGGCGGCGCTGGAAGCCGTCATGGATGGCGTGGTGATCGACCTCTCCAACGAGGCTTCGACCGAGGCTTCAGCGAAGGCGCTGCACGCTGCGTTGCATGACGAAGCGCTGAAGAACGAAGTGCGGGTTGTGCCTGCGTATGACGCGGTTCGCGAACAGCGGTCGCTGCATGTCGAACGGACGCATCACGGCAACGTGCGTGTTTCGGTCATCGACCAGGAATTCCAGCATACGGCGGATTATCAGCAGCTCGTGACCACCGCGAATACGTTCAAGGGGCTTATTGGGGAAGGTGCGGTTATCAAGCGCGGTGAGCGCAGCATGGCCGTGGCGGACTTCAAGAGCGCGATGAAGTGGCTGCTGGCCGATGCAGAGCGGAACGTGTCGAAGCAACGCTATAAGGGGCTCGGCGAGATGAACCCCGAGCAGCTGTGGGAAACGACGATGGATCCGGCAGTGCGGCGACTCCTGCGCGTGCAGATCGAAGACGCGATTGCGGCGGATGGGATCTTTACTACCCTCATGGGGGATGACGTCGAGCCGCGGCGGGCGTTTATTGAGAGCAATGCGTTGAGGGCGGGGAATATTGACGTCTAACCTCTGGTAGACGGACACATATCCTAAGCATGTTTGTCGTGCAAACTGCCTAAAAAGAACAACGGCCGCCTCAGTCGAAGCGGCCGTTGTTCTTTCAGCCCGAGATTTTGCACGCCGGAAATCTCCACTTCCGACTGGGACTAATTCTGGTTCAGGGTCAGTACATCCAGGTAGCCCGATCATCGTCGCCGCTGCCGCCGAACAGCGGACCGACAAATCGCTTGCGCGAGACCCACAGGCCGGAATACGCCCTAGCATCCAGCGCGCTATTAGCGTGTCGCTCCGAGAGCTTCGATCCGCAATGGAATTGCTCGCGCTTGTACAATTCCGATCTCGAACGGCTGTGATCCACAATACAGTACGAATTATCTAGCGATGCAATCTTGATTGCATCGCGCCAGATCTAGAAACCTACGGGGCAAAGTATGAGCAGGTACTGCGGAGACGATGATCCCAAATCCATCTTAGAAGCGGCCATTCACTGGCGTGACGCGGCGCTCTTAGGTAGCCGCTCAATCTTGACCAATCAACCGCTTTGGACATCGCCGGCTCTCGACTTGCTCGACGCGCACTTCGTACGTAACCCCGATCTCGGAGAAGGAAAGTTTCTTGAGAAATTAGAGATTCAGCTCGCACCGGCCGCGCACTCCGCGAAGCAACTGGTCGCAGAAATGATGTGGTTGCTGTACCTCTGCCCAAGTAGCCTCACAGCAGCCCACAAACGCAAGACTATCCAGGCTATTTGGTCGTGGTCCGGCGAACCGTTACCGACAGACTCGCGCTGGCTAGATGACGACGTGCTCGCAGGTGTCGGTAGCGCTGGCCCCGGCTTCAATCAAAATCAATGGCGCGAGCTCGTCTTCCTGATCAACTTCCTCCGCCGCTTCAGTGAGCTAACCAGCATTCGTCAACTGGAGTTGATCGGTGACGGTTGGGCATTCGATGAATGGCTTCGCCAGGTCCCCGATTGGGAAGCAAGACAGTTTCGTCACATGCTGCTCTTCCTGCTGTTCCCCGACGACTTCGAACGGATCTTTGGACAGAACGATCGCAAGACTATTGTTCGCCACTATTCAAAACACGAGCGCCGTGTAGTCAATCGCATGGATCCTGTTCAACTGGACCGCGAACTGCAAGCAATTCGAAAACGCCTTGAAACAGAGCGCGGTACAACACAGCTCGACTATTACGTGCCGCCGTTGAAGGGAGAGTGGCGCAGCGAGACATTCGCTGCAGCAACTGAGAACGTAACGGCAGAGCACATTCGGTTGGCTTTGCACGAAATCGATCAAGAAGGTGTGCCGAAGGATGCGGAATCCACTGGCTACGATCTGGTTTATGACGGCAAACGCTACCCACCTAAGTTGGTCCTGTCCCTGGCTGTTAAACAAGCAACGGGGGAGCCACTAGATCGTGCAGCCTTTTCCGGAGGCGAAGCTTCGTCCGCCTTCCGCTTGCTGCGACGCCTCGATTTCGAAGTTGAACCCAAGGAGGAGTCGTCAGACGGCATTCCGGAACTCCTCAATCGCTTTCTCAAACAGGCGAGTGATGGAAATGAACTCGGAACAAGGGGCTACCTCAGCGTATACCGAGATCTAAAAGTCCGAGTGAGTTTTGGCAAAGGCAACTTCGCCCGGATTCCCTGGATCGCGTTTCTTGGCGATGGACAATCGGTCAACCAAGGCATCTACCCCGTCCTCCTTCTGTACGCGGAGCAGCAGCAATTACTGCTGTGCTATGGAGTAAGCGAGGAGGGGGCGTCCCGATTGAGCTGGGGCGAACTGGCTGGAGCACAAACGGTAAGGGATTGGTTTAAAGGACGATATGGTCGAGTGCCGGATCGCTATGACACATCCTTTGTTCGCGCGACGTACGACCTCACGCAACCATTGCCGATGGCCGAGCTGCAACAGGATTTGGACGATGTAATCGACATCTATAGCCAAGTTCTGGCTGGCAACGATGCGGGCGAGCTACCGGATGCAACTGATCTAGAGCAGTCGGACGAACCATTTCCTGTCAGAGCGGATCTTCGCGCAGCGATCGATGCATTCAGCAGCGCTCTAGCTACCAGTGGTGTGAAGTTCGGTGATCACCACCATGGTCTTGTCGCATCCTTCATTTCAAGCCTGATCACGAAACCGTTAGCAATTTTGACTGGACTGTCTGGTTCGGGTAAGACACAAATTGCCATTCGGTTCGGTGAGTGGCTAGGCGAGGATCGACTTCACGTCGCCGCAGTCCGTCCCGACTGGACAGGTGCGGAAGCGTTGTTCGGATACGAAGACGCACTTAAGCGGGAGCTAGACGGGCGCCGGGCGTGGTCCGTTCCCGCACCGTTGGAGTTCATCTTGAAGGCGGCAGCAGATCCACAGCATCCGTACTTGCTACTTTTGGATGAGATGAACCTCGCACACGTCGAGCGCTACTTCGCCGATGTGCTATCAGGTATGGAGTCAGGGCAACCGTGTATTCCAAACCTTCACAAGGGAACGGACGACTGCTGGCGACTGAAGGCCAACGCAGAAAAGCAGGTTCCGCTTCCGCGGAATCTCTGGATCGTCGGCACCGTCAACATCGACGAAACGACCTACATGTTCTCGCCAAAAGTTCTCGATCGTGCCAACACTTTCGAGTTTCGCGTTCACTCAAGTGACCTCTCGATCGAGGCGATCAAGCCGCAACCATGCGTTGCCGGGGACCAGGACCTGGTAAGGGGACTGCTGAGCATCGCGCAGGACGACAACTGGCATCGAGGTCGCCAGAGCGACGCGCTCAACGAGCTGAACTCGCGCCTGCGGCAGTTGCACGACCTCCTCAGTCGGTACAACCTCGAGTTCGGCCATCGTGTCTTCTATGAGGCAATTCGATTTGCAGCCTTGGCACAAGAGGCCGGAATCAACGGCCTAGCATCGATCGTGGATCGCATTGTCATGCAAAAGGTACTGCCGAGACTGCATGGATCGCGCAGACGCCTCGAACTGCCGCTCCTTGCGCTGGCGCAGTTCTGTCGAGATCTGCCGGATTCAATTCTGGCCGATGACAAGCTTCCGACATTTAAGATCGACGAAATGCCAGGCCAAGGTGCCGCACTTCCCATCGCCTATGCTAAGACGGTACGCATGCTTCGAAGCCTGCGTGCCAATCAATTTGCTAGCTTTACGGAATAAGCCGTGCGTGCTGCCTCAGACGCTATCGCACTTCTTCGCGACTCGACGGGGAACATCACCGCAAAGTTGCGCATAGCGGTGTTACCCCGTCGCTCTGCCACTCCTTTAGCAACGCTTTGGTGTTCCGACGATAGCATCCCAACGGAAAACTCTGCCGCTGGTATCGTTGAACTTTTGGAGGGCATGGAATATCGATACGCCTGGGAAATCCTCGGGTCAAACGGTAGCCCACTGATCGCCGATCCCGAAGAGCTTTTCCAGCCTGATACCACGGACGGGGCATCTGGCCGACTACGGCCCGGACTAGCGACCGGCACGATACGCGTCGTGCTCCGTACCGACGCCGGAACGCTCGGACAGATGGAGCTTGAGGTCCGATCGCGCAAACTCTCGTACCTTTCCGAGTATCGCTGGATGCTGCGCGATATTGCTGAGCGAATGACTGAGCTCGTGATGGATCGGTTCGCGGTGAGCGATGCAAGCTTCGAACTCGACGAGACACGTGACGCCGTTACGCTTTATCAGCGCTTCACATTTTTGCGGGCCTTGATCGAAAGCGAAAACTTCCAAGGAGCGCTTCACGAGGTCATTCGACGTCCGCACACCGCATGGGAAACGACGAGCGACACAGTGCGTGCTGGCGCCGGGATACGAGCAGATTCACGTGTGCTGCGGCAAATCGCCAAAGGCGGATCTAGATCGGCTTGGCCAGATGGATCGCTGAAGTCCGTCCCGTCATACTTTGAGCGGGCACAAACAGAAGCGACCCACGACACGACCTCGAATCGCTTTGTTAAATTCGCTCTGGAGCATTGGCTTCGGCTACTTGGCGATATCGAGCGAGGACTTTCAAAAGCCGCAGCCAGCCCCGCGAGAATGCGGGGGCAACGCGAAATTTCTGGCGTGATGTCGCGCCTAGAAGAGGTGCTCCACTGCGACCTGTTTACCGAGGTTGGGCGGCTCACAAGATTCCCAGCCGACGATCAGGTGCTCCAGAAGCGCGAAGGCTATCGGGATATCTTCAAAGCCTACGTGGAGACTGAATTTGCAGCGCGTCTCTCTTGGCAATCGTCACCAGACGTCTATGGCGCAGGCCAGCGCGATGTCGCCACGCTTTACGAGTACTGGGCATTCATTCAGCTTTCGCAGGTCGTGGCAGACCTCGTGGGCCAGGCGTTCGATTTGAGTCCGTTGGTACAGGCCCGGTCAGATGGTTTGACCGTCGGCATTCGCACCGGCGTGGAGACTGTTCTCTCGGGCGAGGTTAACCGCTTGGATCGACGTATGCGAATTGAACTCTGCTTCAATCGAACCTATCGTCGAGGCACTGCAGGAATTGGGTCGTGGACGAGACCGATGCGTCCGGACTATTCGTTGTTGATCAGTCCCGCCGATGATGAGCCTTCGTCCTTTGAACCTATCGCGGTTCATTTCGATGCCAAGTATCGGGTCGATTTCGTTCGAGAAATTTTCGGCACCGATAGCGAAGAAGCAAATGCCTCTGGCTCGGACTCGGTTTCTCGGTCGGAGCGTGGCGGCGTTCTGCGCGACGATCTACTGAAGATGCACGCGTACCGCGACGCTATTCATCGAACTGCAGGCGCATATGTGTTGTATCCGGGCGCCGACGACGAAGGGGACGGACTGCAATACCAAGAGTATCACGAGCTCCTGCCGGGATTAGGTGCGTTCGTGCTACGGCCAACCGACACCGGTATCCCAAGCGGTACGGTGGCACTTCGACGATTCATCAGCGATGTACTCGATCACGTCGCAACGCGTCTGACAAGGCACGAGCGCGGTCGATTCTGGCAGATGGAAACATATGGCACATCACCGCTTCGGCGATCGGCTCAAGCGTCCGCTTCCCCGCCCGCCGATGCAAGCGTGCTTCTGGGCTTCGTTAAAAATCACGAACATTGGACTTGGATTCGACGACGTAAATCGTACAACGTTCGAGCTGAAGGTCGCCGCGGGGGTATCCATCCGGGCACTGCCCTACTTAGCAGTCAGCTTCTACTCCTTTACTGCCTCTCAACACACGAAGTCGCGCTTGCTCGTATCGTTTCTGATGCAGAGGAAATAACTGAAGCAGGTATGGCTGCGGCAGGCTATCCATCTCCGCGGGGCAGCTATTGGTGTGTCCAGGTTCAATGGCTGGCCCGCGATCACTGGCTTGATCGACTGTCGCCCCACTCTATCGATGCTTACGTTAGAAGCTACGGGCTGGCCTACGGCGAACCCATCAGCATCTCGTGGGGGGACGTCATGTCGCTAGCTCACAGCGAGTAGATACCTGCCCTGGATGGCCTTCATCGACGCGCACTTCAAGCTGTTCGGATTCGAGCCGGGCGATCGCGTCTATCGCTAGATCCATCACAAAATCCAGCAAATCCGTACCACGCCGGACTATGGCGATTTGGATTTTCGCGAGCAACCCTACTATCAAACGACCTGCCCAAGACCGTTTGCACGCTAAATTGCAAGAGCCGCATTATGCGGCCCTCACTGCTTCGGTGATCGATCCCGCGTTCGAGACGTCGTCATATGGCCGTTCGGAGCTCGGAGACCAGTTTTGTTTTCAATGCCGATCGTCAGCAACCGGCACAACAACTACGAACCGATCGACGGCTCTGATCTCTTGTAGCCACATTTCCATCGCCGAAATGCAAAAACCCCCGCCTTTTGGGCGGGGGTTTCTGGCTTAGGGAGCCTGACGATTACCTACTTTCACACGGGAA